>JAYUUX010000227.1:0-5700 GCA_043754645.1 Verrucomicrobiales bacterium
GCCAAGGAATCCTCCGAGGAAATGGACAGCTACAGCCTGCACATGGCCGACGCCGGCACCGACAATTTCGACCGTGATTTCGCGTTGAGCCTCCTTTCATCGGACCAGGATGCGATGTTCGAGATCGAGGAAGCCATCAAGCGCATCGAGAAAGACACTTACGGAACCTGCGAAATCACCGGAAAACCGATTCCCAAAGCCCGCCTCGACGCAATTCCGTGGGCACGCTTCACAGTTGAAGCCCAAGCCCAACTCGAAAAAGAAGGCGCGCTGCGGCAACGACGCCTCGGCCAACTCGGATCAGTGGATGCCTCCGCCTCCGTAGATGTGTCCGACGACGACGACGAGCCCGAAGAAAAACCTGCGAAGGAAAAGGAATAAATCATGCCCCGCGAGATCGTAACCATCGAATGCACCGAAGCGCGCAAGGAGGGCAAGTCGCCCTCCCGCTACACCACAAAGCGAAACAAAAAGCTTCAGACCGAAAAGCTGGAGTTGAAGAAATACAACCCCGCTCTCCGTCGACATACTCTCCATCGGGAGGTCAAGTAAGCTATGCCCCGCAAGACTAACACAGAAAAGAAGAGCACCGGAACCCGCTCCTCCGAGACCCGCACCCCTCGGCCCAAGCCGAAGGTCGATTTCACCATCGACGCGCTCGACTACAAGAACGTGAACCTGCTCAAGCAGTATGTGACCGACAACGGCCGCATCCTGCCCCGTAAATACACCGGCCTCCCGGCCATGTTCCAGCGGCGTCTCACGACCTCGATCAAGAGGGCACGTCAGATGTTGCTGATGAAATAGTTTCAGGACCCGAGTCCGCCAACAGCCCGGAGCCGAAAGCTCCGGGCTATTTTTGTTTTGATATCGGGCCAAGAAACCGCTGGCGACGGGAGCAGCGACTGAAACATGATTGGCTTACAGCCGATGTTTCTCTAACTTTTCCGCATAGCATACCGCTAGCAATCGTCTGAGATTCCAGACATCCCAGCCATGAACAAGACCTTCCTCCCAAACTGGTGCAACAGCCCGGAGCACGCTCCGCGTCCAAACAGGCGCGAGTTTCTCTACACGGGACTCTGTGGCGCACTGGGATTGAGCTTGGGAAACCTCCTGAGACTCGAGGCCCGGGCATCAGAACCGGGCGGCCGCCTCGTCGCTAAAGCCAAATCGGTCATCAATATCTACCTGCCCGGCGGCATGGCAGCCCAAGAGTCCTTCGATCCAAAGGTTTTGGCCCCGCTCGAGTTCCGCGGGCCTCTTTCATCGATCAAGACCAAGCTCCCCGGAGTTCAATTCGCCGAGTCCCTGCCGAAGACCGCCGCCATCGCGGACAAAATCGCGGTCATCCGCTCGATGACCCACGGAGAAGCGGATCACGACCGGGGAACACACAACATGTTCACCGGCTACCGCCCAAGCCCGGCGTTGCAGTATCCCAGCTTCGGCAGCGTTGTGTCCCATGAACTCGGCTCTCGAAACGATCTTCCCGCCTACGTCTGCGTGCCGAACATGCCCAACAATTTCGCCGGCACGGGCTATCTTGGCTCCTCGTTCGGGCCGTTCAGCCTGGGAGCAGATCCGTCCCAGAGCAGTTTCAAGGTCCGGGATCTCAGCCTGCCGAACGGGGTCGATGAGAAACGTTTTTCCGACCGACGCGAAATGCGCGCCATCGTCGATGCGCACTTCAGCGGGCTCGAGAAATCAGACGCCCTCGCCGGAATGGATTCATTCTACGAACGCGCCTACAGCCTGCTCAGCTCCGAAAAGGCACGCTCGGCATTCGCCATCCAGGATGAAAAGGACAAGGTCCGCGACGACTACGGCCGCAACCAGGCCGGGCAACGGATGCTCCTCGCACGGCGTTTGGTCGAATCCGGAGTCCGTTTCGTTTCGATGACCTACGGCGGCTGGGATCACCACGACAACATCAAGGGAGCCTTCGGCCGCCAGATGCCGGATTTCGACCGCGCCTACGCCGCCCTCATCAGTGATCTCGACCAGCGAGGCTTGCTGGACTCGACGCTCGTGTTGGTCACGACCGAATTCGGCCGCACACCCAAGATCAACGCCACGGCCGGCCGAGACCACTACCCCAAGGTCTTCAGCATCGTCATGGCGGGAGGCGGCACCAAACGCGGCCTCGTCCACGGGGCGTCCGATCCGACGGGCGGTGAACCCGAGGAATCGCCGCTCTACGTTCCCGACTTCGCGGCCACCGTCTACAAGCTGCTCGGCATCGACTACGACCGGGACCTCATGGCTCCCGGCAACCGGCCTGTGAAAATCGTGAAGGACGGCCACGTCATCGAAAGCCTGCTGGCCTGATGCGAGGGCATCGATTCCGCCCATGCACGCCCTTCAAAATCTCGGTGCCCGGCTCGTCGGCTGTTTAATCGCGGTTCTTTTCCTTGGGCCCGGCGTTGCAGTCCAGGCCGCCGGACCTGTGCTCTCGGACATCCGCCCGGCAGGAGGCCAACGTGGGACCGAAGTCTCGGTCGTTCTCTCGGGCCAAAGGCTCGGCGACATCAAGGACCTCTTCTTTTACGATCCGGGCATCCAGCTGGTCCGCTTCTCGACGAACAAGACCAACTCGGTTTTCGCACACCTGAAGATCAGTCCAGCCGCCCGCCTTGGTGAGCATTTGCTCCGCGCACGCACCGCCTCGGGCATCACGGAGACGCGGATCTTCTCCGTCGGGCCCTTCCCCGAATTCAACGAGCAGGAACCCAACAGCGAGATCGGCCGGGCCCAGAAGTCGGCGTTGAACTCGACCGTCAACGGCCTCATGGGCGGCGAAGACGAGGATTTCTACCGGGTGGAACTCCGACGGGGCGATGTCTTCACCGCCGAAGTCGAAGCAATGCGGCTTGGCCGGACGATCATGGATCCAAGGCTCACCGTCTTTGAGACCAACGGAACCATTCTCGCCATGAACGACGACAATCCCCTGCTCCGGCAGGATTCGGTCGTCACATTCACCGCCCCGCACGACGGACCCTTCATCGTCCAGCTCCGCGAATCCACGTTGAGCGGTGCCGCAACTCCCTATCGGCTCCACCTGGGCACCTTCCCGAGGCCCATGTCCGTGTTTCCGCCGGGCGGACAGGCGGGCCGTGGTCTTTCCCTTGAAATGGCCGACGCGGTTGGACGAAAGTTCCCGCTTTCAGAAACCCTTCCCACCGCCGCCGACGATCGTTTTCCGCTGTTCGCATCGAGCGGCAACCTGGCATCGCCTTCGGCCAATTGGATACGCGTCTCCGCCTTTCCCGACGTCACGGGCGACGGCACCAACACGTCGCGTGAAACCGCCGCTTCCGCCACCGAGAGTGCGCCGTTTGGCTTCAATGGCCGGCTGCTCAACGCGGGCGACGCCGCCTACTTCAAGTTCTTCGCCCAACGCGGCAAGGCACTGGAAGTCTCCGTCTACGGACGGCGCCTCCGGTCGCCGATTGATCCGGTCGTCGAGGTGCTGAACCTCAAGGGTGAAATCCTCACGGCCAACGACGACGGTGCCGGAGTCGATGCGGCGGTGCGTTTCGTTCCGCCCTACGAGACGAACTACTTCCTGCGCGTGACCGACCAGCTCAAGCGCGGCGGGCCGGGTTTCATCTTCCGCGCGGAGATCACCCCTTCGGAACCGTCGCTCACTCTGACGATGCCCCCTGCCGGTCGGAACGACTCGCAGACCCGTCAATACGCCGCCGTCCCGCGCGGCGGACGTTATGCGGCGGTGCTGGCCGTTCGACGGCTGAACGTCGAAGGCCCGTTGGGGCTGGAAGCTTCCAACCTTCCACCGGGCGTGACCATGCAGACGGCTTCGTTCGGCCCGCGTCAGGATCAGACGGTGGTCGTCTTCGAGGCGGCGACCGATGCGGCCCTGGCCGGCACGCTTGCCGATGTCTTCGTCCGCTCGACCAACGGGATCGCCTCCGGCTTCCGCAACAACCTGGAGTTTCTCTACGGACCGAACAACACGCCCTACTACCTCACGCGCACGGAACGTTTTCCTGTGGCGGTGACCGAGGCCGCGCCTTACAGCCTGCGGATCATCGAGCCCAGGTCCCCAGTGGTCCAGGGCGGCACGCTGGATCTCCGCATCGTGGCCGAACGCAAGGCCGGCTTCGACGAACCCATCAACCTCAAGATGCTCTGGAACCCTCCGGGCATTTTCTCGCAGCCCGAGATGACGATTCCCAAGGGCCAGACCTCGATCGTCTACCAGGTCAGCGCGAACGGCGGGGCCGAACTCAAGCAGTGGAAGATCGCCGTCCTCGGAACGGCCAACGTCGACGGAGGCCCTCTCCACGCCTCCACCCAGCTCGCGCCACTTGAAGTCGCCGAACCCTTTGTCCTCGGCAAGGTCGAGACGCTGGCCACGGAGCCGGGCAAATCCGCCCGGCTCGTGTGCAAGCTGGAGCACAAGCGGCCCTTTCCAGCCGGCGCCAAACTCCGGCTGCTCGGCCTCCCGGAAAAGCTCGGGGCCCCCGCCCTGCCACTGGTCAAGGACCAGCCTGAAGCGGTGTTCGATCTGAAGATCCCGGAGGACATGGCTCCGGGGGCATTCCGCCAATTGAGCTGCGTTCTTGAAGCCGCCGTCGATGGCGACGCGGTTCGCCAGACCGTCTCCTCCGGCGGAACCCTTCGCATCGTGCCGGTGAAGAAGACGCTTGCCGATGCCGGAGCCGTGACGAAACAGGCAAAGACGAAGCAGCCATGAAGTTCGCCTGCCCCCATTGCCAGCAGCATCTTGAAGCGGACACACCGCAATCCGGCCTCCAGATCAACTGCCCGAGTTGCGGTCAACCGATCGAGGTCCCCGGAGCCGCCGACCCAGTCGCTCAAGCTGCAGGACCGCGCCGCCGATCGCGCCTCGTTTCATTTGTGGGCATCGCGCTCGCGCTCGTAGTCGCCGCGACTCTGGCTGTCGCCTTGGCCGATCGGCCGGCCCAAGGGAAGACCCCGACCGTTCTTGGAAAGGTTCGCGACAATGTCCGCGGGCTTTGGCTCGGATGGTTTCCGGAGACGCCCGCCACGTTGTCCGTGTTTCCGACGAACATCGCGTTGAACAACGGCCGCGACTGGCAGGGTCTCGTCGTCCAAGCCGGCTACACGGACGGCTCGACGCGCGACGTGACGGCCGCATCGAAGCTGCGACTTGAAGACCCGAAGCTTGCCCGGATCGACCAGGCCACGTTGTTCCCTCTCGCCGACGGAAGTTCGGTGCTCAAGGTCCGCTACGCTGGACTGGCGGTGGAAGTGCCGGTCGTCGTGAAACAGGCCACAAACCAACCGGCGACCAGCTTCGCCCTCGACGTCATGCCCGTCCTCAGCAAGGCCGGCTGCAACAGCGGCGCGTGCCATGGCACATCGCGCGGCAAGGACGGCTTCCATCTCTCGCTCTTCGGCTACGACCCAGATGGCGACTATTTCCGGCTGACCCGTGAGTTCATCGGCCGACGCCTCAACCTCGCCGCGCCGGAGGAGAGCCTGCTGCTGCAGAAAGGCGCGGGCCAGGTGCCCCATACCGGCGGTGAACGCTTCAAGACCAACAGCCCTCTCTACGCACCGGTCCTCGCGTGGATCCGCGACGGAGCGAAGAAAGATTCCACGAACATCGCCCGCACAGTTCGCGTCGAGATCCTCCCGCAACAGACGGTCCTGATCGGGACCGGATCAAGGCAACGGTTCATTGTC
>JAYUUX010000228.1:0-1578 GCA_043754645.1 Verrucomicrobiales bacterium
TCGACCCGGGGATGGCACTTGGTGACCCGCCGGTTATACATCAGCCCGGTCATCCCCGCGTCTCCCGTCCTGGTGGCAATGCTCATGAGGCGGGGAGGATAGCCGCGTAGACCTCCGGTGCAACCCACGTTCCTGCTCCCGCCCGTCACCCTGTCCACAATCGGCTTGCAGACAATTCGTAACCGCTTTCAACCTCCGAAGGTCTTCCGATTGCCCATCCAATCTATGAAAATAACTTCCCTCCTCATCGCAGGTTCGATCCTCATCGGTGCATCCGTCCGCGCGGACGACGTCATCGAGGACGTCATGAAAGAAGGCTTCAAAGGCAAGGAGTCCATCGCCGCCAAGATCGGCAAGGGCGAAGCCTCCGACGCGGACAAGAAGAAGATGGCCGAACTCGTCGCCAAACTCATCGGCACCAAGCCCCCGCAGGGTGACGCCAAGGCCTGGGTCGACAAGATCGCCAAGCTGGATGTTGCCGCGAAGGCCATCGCCGCCGGCAAGGCGGACGCCGCCGAACTTTGGAAGGCTGCCTCCAACTGCAAGGCCTGCCACAAGGACTACAAGCCCGAGGACAAGAAGTAGGTCCAACGGCAACAAATCGTTTTAGCAGACGCCCGGCGGATCACTCCGCCGGGCGTTTCTCGTTTCTCCGATCGCCGCCGGCCAAGATCCGGCCACTCGATGGCAGGAACGGGCCTTCCCCAGTCACCGCTCCCCTGCTACCTATCTCGGCCACATGAACGTTACGGAAGTGCCCTCCAACATCAGCGACCCGGTCAACGCCCAGATCCTCGCCGTCTCCGAAGACCGCATCCAGGGCTTCCAGCGCGATCCGTTGGGGGAGATCAGCCGTTTGTCCGGAGTCGCGCTCGATGTCGTCATCGAGCGCATCCGAGCCATGCTGGAGAAAGGCACCATCCGCCGCGTTCGCCAGACACTGCTCGCGACCAACCTCGCCCAAGGCTCGCTCGTCGCCTGGGAAGTGACCCAGGACAAACTCGACGCCGCGTTCAACTACATGTTCGAGCAGGACCCGTTCTCCGGACACGTCGTCACGCGCTCCACCGACGCAGCCACGCCCGGCTCGCAATACAAGCTCTGGACCACGCTCAAGGTCCCGCAGGGCTACTCCATGGTGAAGCACTGCGAATTCCTCCTCGGCAAGGTCGGCGGCCAGCACTTCCGCCTCATGCCCGCCAAACGCCTGTTCGCCCTCGGCGTCGGCCACATCCGCCGCCGCGGTCTGGAAGTGGGTGCCAAGGCCGATGTCCTCGGCGAAGTCACCGAAGTCGCCATCACCCAGCTCAACGAACTCGAATGGCGCGTCCTCACTTCCCTCAAACGCGAGTTCGAGATCGATGAACTCATCCCCGACCTATGGCGCGCCCGCGCCGAGGAAGCCGGAGTTTCTCTGGAAACCTTCTACAAAGTGGCGGAAGACCTAAACACGCGGAAGGTCATTGGGCGCTTCAGCACCTTCCTCGAACACGTCAAAACCCTGGCCGACGGCGACCGTGTGACCCGCTTCAACGCTCTCTTCCACTGGGCCGTGCCCGCCGGTCGCGAGATCGAAGC
>JAYUUX010000229.1:0-2067 GCA_043754645.1 Verrucomicrobiales bacterium
CTCGGCAGCGGACGCAGCTCGCGTCTTTACCGTGAAGTCCGCGAGCGCCGACAGCTCGTCACTTCAGTCGATGCCTGGACCTACAACCCCGGCAACCCCGGACTGTTCGGCGTCAGCGCCGTGATGGAGCCGGCCAAGTTCACCGACACCCGCGCGGCCATCCTCACGGAGATCGAACGTCTCAAGACCGAGCTCACTTCCCCGGCCGAGATCGCCAAGGTCGTGAAGCAATACATATCGGGGACGCTGTCCTCGCGGAAGACCATGGCCGGCCAGGCCCAGGATCTTGGCTCCAGTTGGCTCGCGGCCAACGACCTCAATTTCTCCGAGCGTTACCTCGCCGTCGTAAAGCGCACCACGCCGGAGGCCATCCGTCGTGTCGTCCAGACTTATCTCACGCCGGAAAACCGTTCGCTCTACGCGCTACTTCCCGAAGGCACCGCGCCCAAGACCCCGCTCACCGAAGATCGCGCCCACGATCATCCCGTGCGGAAGTTCACCCTGTCGAACGGGCTGCGCGTCCTCATCAAGGAAGACCATCGCCTGCCCTTCGTGCAGCTCCAGCTCGGCCTGCGCGGCGGCGTGCTTGCGGAAACGCCCGAGACGAACGGCCTGACGCAGCTCTTCACCAAGATGCAGCAGCAGGGCACGACCACGCGCTCCGCCGAAGACGTCGCCACCGAGATCGAGTCGCTCGGCGGACATCTCGAGGCCTTCGGCGGCAACAACAGCTTCGGCCTGAGCTGCGAAGTGATGAACGAGGACTTCGCCGCCGGCCTGGCACTCTTTGCCGACATGCTGCTGAACCCTGCGTTCCCGGCCGAGGCGCTCGAACGCGAACGTTCCATCCAGCTCGCCAACCTGAAGGCCCAGCGCGACCAATTACTCCAAAGCGCGATGCGTGCGATGCGGCGCACGCTCTTCGGGCAATCCGGCTATGGATTGGAAACGCTCGGCAACGAGGCGTCCGTGAAGTCGATCACGGTCGAATCGCTCCGGCAGTTCCATCGTGATCTGGTCTCTCCAAACAACGCCGTGATCGCCGTCTTCGGCGACGTGAAGACCGACGACGTCCTTGGACAGATGGAGAAGGCTTTCGGAAACTGGAAACCGAATCCGGCGTCCGCCGCCCTCACGGACAAACGCAGCGGAATCACCACGCCCACCAAACCGGAACGAATCGAGGAAGAACGCGACAAGAAGCAGGCCGTCCTCGCCATCGGGTTCCGCGGCGCTGCGCTCGACAGCCCCGACCGCTACGCCCTCGAACTCATCCAGGAGTCCTGCAGCGACCTCGGGTCGCGCCTCTTCCTCCGCATCCGCGACGAGCTCGGCCTCGCCTACTACGTCGGCGCTCAGAACATGCTCGGGATCGGCACGGGCGTGTTCACCTTCTACTGCGGCACAGCACCGGAGAAGGCGGCCCAGGTGGAAAAGGAACTGCTGAACGAAGCCCGGTTGCTCGCCGAATCCGGCCTGACTCCCGAGGAGCTGAAACGCTCCAAGGCCAAGATCATCGGCCAGAAAAAGATCTCCCGGCAGGACCTCGCCAGCCACGCCATGAACATGGTGCTGAACGAAGTCTACGGACTCGGCCACGACTTCACCGAACACGAGGACGAGAAGCTCCAGGCCGTGACTCTCGAGGACTGCGTCGCCGCCGCCCGGAAGTATCTGGTGCCCGACCGCTACGTCGTCGCCGTCGTGAAGCCCAGCCCGACCGCTGTCGACGAAGAGTAGAAGGCGACCGGCACACCCGATGGCCGTAGGCGATGCCGAAGGTGGCGCAGGCCTCCGGCCTGTTCTTTCCGGCGTCCACCGCCGGAAAGCGTTGAGCAGCTTCACAGCGAGGCGCCAGCTCCCGCCAAGCCAGTGCCTCCAACGCTCCGCGAGGCGGGGGCGTCGGCTGTTCCGAAGTTCTTCCTACGTGACAAAGCTCTGGTCCGTTCCGGGCGCGACGCCCGGAACAGCAGGCCGGAGGCCTGCGCCACCCGGAAGATGATCCGCCCGCGACCTTCTCTTCTCAGCGCATCACGTCTTTCAGGAAGCGGCCGGTATGGGACGCTT
>JAYUUX010000230.1:0-3623 GCA_043754645.1 Verrucomicrobiales bacterium
CGGAGGGCTTTGGCGGCTTCGACCCGGACGAACCACAGCCTGTCGTTCTTCACCACGCCCTGGATGCGCTTCACCGCATCGGCCTGCTTGTCCTTGGCGATCTTCTCGATGGCGAGGATCCGTCCCATCGGATCGGCGGCGTCGGCCAGCTGGGCGTCGAGTAATGCGCGCGAGGGCGTGAACTCGACCTTGGCCAGCAGGGCGATGTCGGGATCGACACGGACGATCTTCGGCGCGGACGGCAGCGCCACATGGAAATCCTGCGCGAGGTCGTCGAGCTGGAGCACCTTGTCCACGGTGCCGAAGTCGCCCTTGAACCGCACCGTGACCGGCACACGGAATTGGAGGATCTCGTCGGTGATCTTCTGCGTCTGCCGGATGCCCACGCGGGCGATGCCGGTTTTTTCGTCCCACGAATAGTCCACCGCCAACTCGGGATGGCCGCCGTGGTAAAGCCATTGGTCGAAGAACTGGTCGAAGGATTTGCCGGTCACTTCCTCGAACACGGACAGGAGGTTTTCCGTGACGACAGGCTGGAACTGGTAGCGCTTGAGGTATGTCTGGATGACTTGGCGGTAGAGATCCGGGCCAAGATCACTCCGGAGCATGTGCAGAACCCACGAACCCTTCTGGTAGCTGAGGTTGCTGAACTGGTCGAGCCCGTCGGCCGCGATCTTCCGGTAGACGATCGGGCGCGGATTCTGGGTCGCGGTCAAACCACGGGCAACCTGCCAGCGTTCGTGGAGGAAGTGTTCCCGGCCGTAGAAGTGTTCCTGGAACAGGGAGTCGTAGTAGGTGGCGAATCCTTCGTTCAGCCACAACGTCGACCAGTCCTTGCACGTGACGACGTCGCCGAACCACTGGTGCGCCAACTCATGGGCGACAAGGCTGATGGAGCTGCGGAGCGTCTCATACTCCGCCGTGTGCAGGGTGCGATCCGTCAGCGTGGTGACGGACGTGTTCTCCATGCCGCCCCACTGGAAATCGCGCACGACAATCTGGTGATACTTCTCCCAGGGATACGGGAACCCGAGTTCCTTCTCGAAGAACGCCAGCATCTCCTTCGTGCCATCCAGCGATTTCTTGGCGAGCGCGGCGTCGCCCGGCGGCACGACGAACCCGAGCGGCAGGTCCTTGTATTTGTCCTCCAGCACCGTGAACTGCCCCGCGACGAGCGAAACCAGATAGGCCGAGTGCGGCTTCTCCTGCTTCCAACGGAACGCGGTCAAACCAGTCGCGGCGTTCTTCTCCTGCGACATCAGCTTGCCGTTCGCGAAGACGGTCATGCCGTCCGGCACATGGCAGACGACCTCGGTGGTGAGCTTTTCGTTCGGCGAATCCAGCACGGGAAACCAATGCCGGGCGAAGATGGTTTCACCCTGCGTATACAGGTGTGTCTCCCCCTCCTTGTAGCCGAGTTCGGGAGTGCGGAAGTAGAGGCCTTCCCCGGGCGTGGCCGAGTAGACGATGGTCACCTTCTGTTCGACTCCCGGCGGCAGCGGCTTGTCGAAGGTCAGGACCACTTCGTCCGCGGTGGACTGGTAGCCCTTGAGTTTGGAAGACGACACGACGGACGAAACCTGGAGGTCGATCCCGTTGAGCCGAAGTTCCTCCATCGGCTGTCCGATCGCCCTGAAGGTGATCGTCGCCTGGCCGGAAATCGTGCGCTGCTTGAAGTCGGGCGTGACGTCGATGATCAGATGCAGCAGGTCGGCCCGGCGATCCGGGGCATAGCGCCGGATTCCCGGGCCGCCACCGGCCGCCGGCGCGGCATGCACGTGGCCGTGGGCGCAGATGAAGTTCTCGGCGGGGAGCGGAAGCACGCCCAAGGCGGCGGTGGCGAGGATGAGGAGGATTCGTTTCATGCGGACGTTCCGGCGGTTGTAGCGGGCACCGCTCCCGACAGGAAGACGGAATGCAGCCGTTGCCCGGCCGACAGGCGCCGGCTTTGGAATAGCCCGGAAGAATTCCAATGGAAGGAAACCGCGTTCGCAGCAACGCTGGCCGCATCACAAATGAAACGTTCCTCCACCGTCATGCTCGTCCTCTCCGGCGCGTTGCTCGCGGGATGCAGCCGCAATGAGCGGACGGATTCGGGCGTGCTCGATCCGGGCGATACGAACACCTACACGAACAACACCTACCGCGCCTCCCACGGATACTACCACGCGCCGTATCATGCCTGGTTCCCGATGCCGTTCGGACATTTCATGCCCGGCCGCGGCTACTACTCGGGCGGCAATTTCCAGCCCACTCCGCCCGCGTCGCCCGCCTTGACCGCGAGCAGCCCCTCGCAGGTTCCCAAGTCACGTGTCACTTCATCGAGTTCGTCGACGACGTCGCGCGGCGGCTTCGGTTCCAGTTGGAGATCCAGTTCCTCCTGATGCAACGCCTCGTCATTCGACCGCGTCCCGACTGGCAATCCCGCGTCGAGCAGACCGGCCTGACCTACCACACGATCGACGGCGCGACCTATTGGGACGAATCCGCCTGCTACCGGTTTTCTGCCGAGCAGATCGACGTGCTGGAAGCGGCCGGCAACGACCTCCATGCGATGTGCATCCATGCCGTCGAGCACGTCGTCGCCACGAAGCGCTTCTCCGATTTCGGCCTGACATTTTCGGCGATCGACAGCGTCGTCGACTCGTGGAACCGCGAGGACTTCAGCCTCTACGGCCGCTTCGACCTCGCCTACGACGGCGTCAACCCGCCCAAGCTACTCGAATACAATGCCGACACGCCGACGGCGCTCGTCGAAGCGGCGGTCGCGCAGTGGTATTGGCTGCAGGACTTCGGCAAGGAACACGACCAGTTCAACAGCATCCACGAAAAGCTCATCGCGGCGTGGAAGGAGTTCGGCGCCACGCACACCTCACCTGTCTGGCTCGGCGGATTGAAGGACCATCTCGAAGACGCCCAGACGGTCCTCTACATCCAGGACACCTGCCACCAGGCCGGGCTGGAAACGAAATCGCTCTTCATCGAGGACGTCGGCTTCGACGCGATACGGAAAGCTTTCGTTGATCTGGAGGACACGGAGGTTGCCGCCTACTTCAAACTCTATCCGTGGGAATGGATGTGGGCCGACGAGTTCGCCCAACAGCTTCCGGGCACCAAGACGAAGTTCATCGAGCCCGCGTGGAAGATGCTGCTCTCGAACAAGGCGCTCCTGCCGATCCTCTGGGAACTGTTCCCCGGCAACGCCAATCTCCTCCCGGCCTACGCCGACACGGCTGAAAACCGGCGGCGCTTTGCCGGCGAGTTCGTCCGCAAGCCGAAGCTTTCCCGCGAAGGCGCGAACGTGTCGTTCCTCAGGGGCGACCAGGTCGTCGAGGAGACCGACGGCGACTACGGCGATGAAGGCTTCATCCTCCAGGAAGCCGCGAAGCTCCGCAGCTTCGACGGCAACCACCCGATCTGCGGCGTCTGGATCGTGAACCACGAAGCCTGCGGCCTCGGCATCCGCGAGGACAGGTCCCGTATCACCGGAAACGGCAGCCGGTTTATTCCCCACTTTTTCTGAGCAACTCCGCCGCCCATTTACCGAAGAGACGCTCAACCCTCGGCTTTTTTCCGCCAAGGAGGTGGAACCATCCGCACAACGGTTGGCCGGGCCGGTCGCG
>JAYUUX010000231.1:0-1808 GCA_043754645.1 Verrucomicrobiales bacterium
GAGCTCCGCCGTCTGCTGGCCGCTCCAGTCGTTGCAACGCTGGCAGGCGTCCAGATACGCGGTGCTGACCATCCGTTGGAGCAGGCGAACGAACATTTAGGAAATCCGGCGACCCGAACGGGCGCTGTGGGGTCGCCGGAAAAGCAGGCGGACGCTAGGGAATCCCTGAAGGCCCTGTCCAGCCATTCCCCGGGGTAGGACAGTTGATTCATCCGCGAAGGGCGCGAAGAACGCGAAGGCCGGTAAGGTGCGCCCGTATGGCATCACTGCCGGCCGAGCTTTTGTAGGCCGTGCGTCCTCGCGCGGCCAGGAGGTGCTGCGAATCTAACGTCACAAAGGAACACCCACTGGCCGGGCAGGGATGCCCGGCCTACGAAACAAGCAATGGCTCCGGCCGAGCCGGGTTGGCCAGCGGCACCGTCAGGCGGAACTTGCCCGATCGCTCGGCGAGCAACTGGTCGACCTGCTCCAGAGCTACTTCGCTAGCGTTCCCGAGAAGGCGGGTTAGTTCGCCCCGGAGTTCGACAAGTTGAGCGGAATCGGGACCCGAACCATCGGAAATGTAGCGGAGCCGGAAACGGTCGGCCGCGATTTGGGCGAGCTGGTAGTGCGCGATCCCGGTGATCCCAGCGAAACACGCGTCGACTTCCGCCGTCGTCACGATCCGTCCCGCGATCTGGAAGGCATCACGCACCCGTCCGAGCAGCCTGAAGTGGTCGCCGGACTCGTCCGAGAGCCGTTCGACATAGTCGCCGATGCGGTAGCGGACCAGCGGCATGACGTCGTTGGAGAGGCTTGTGACGACAAGCTGGGCCGCCCCTTCCGGCGACGGCTCGACGCATTCGAGGAAGGCCGTCTCGCCGCTCGGCCGGAGGCGCTGGTGTTCGTCCTCCATCAGCAGATGACCCGTCTCGGTGGAGCCGTAGAGGTTGAAAACCGGAACCGCGAAGATTTCCTCCATCAGCCCGCGATGGACCGTGCTGACGAATTCGTAGCTGGAGAGGATGAACTTCACCGTCGGAAACCGGAGCTTCCTTTCCCGGCAGAAGCTGGCGAAGGCCGCGCCATAGACCGGGTCGAGATCCAGGAAGTCCGGCTGCCACTGGGCGATCTCCATGGCGATGCGCCCGAACTCGGCGGCATCCCAGAGCCAGGGATTCGCCGAAAGGCTGAGGTAAAGGGTCCCACCCACGCCGCGGTCCACGAACGACGGCCGGCCGATGTAGCTGACGTCGCCGTTGCAGACGGGCGCGGACAAGGTGGCCCGGCGGGGAGCGGCGATCTTGTCGAGAATGCGCGCCACATGGCGGTTGAGGAACAGCGCCCGCCGTTCCTGCACGGCCCACCAGCCCCGGGGCATGATCAGCGGCGTGCGTTCGCCCGACGTGCCCGAAGTGAAATCCAGTTCGATCTCGGGATGATCCTCCAACTCGTCGACCGACGCGGCCCAAGGAAGGAAGTTTGCCGGAAAGTTCTTCTGCCAATCCCGCTTCGTCATGAACGGCAGCAGATCCCACCACCCGCAGTCGTCGTTGCCGGTGGCGCGCGCCAGGGCCGCCTGCACGAGCGGCGTCTGATAAACCGGCGTGACATCAAGCCAGCGCCGGACCCGTTCGCCGGGGGAGAGAACGGGAGCGCTGGCCATGGCCGTCAAAGACATGCCGCGAAGCTGTCACAATTCCGCCGAACCTCAAGGGACGTCGTCCCAGGCCGCGCCGTTCCCGCCGTTCCCGCCGGTCAGCCGGCTTTTTTTGGACCGCTGAGGACCTCGAAGGCCCGGATCGCGGCGGCGTTTCGGCCCTCGACGC
>JAYUUX010000232.1:0-7592 GCA_043754645.1 Verrucomicrobiales bacterium
AAACGCGACGATCCCCAGGCGATGGATCGGTCATCGGCCGCCTTGAGGCAGGGCAATGCATCGTGCCTGCCCCCGGGACTGTGCCGTCGTGAAACCGAATGGCTTGAGCGGATCGGATGGCCGCCCGACACCGGATGCCGTTGGTTCGGCAGATGGCAGCATGGAAGCCCGCCTCAACCGTCTTCTGCATCGTGCCGGACACGCCGTCGGCCGGCTGGGTTGACTCCCGGGAGTCTTGGCGATTCGGGTCCCCCGTTTGACGTTGGTGGATTCGGCCTTCGTCGTTAAATGCCCAGGCGCTTCGCCACTTCTTCGGCGAGCACTTCGTAGGCGGCGGAACCGGCGCTGTATTTGTCGTAGTGGATGATCGGCTTGCCGAAGCTGGGCGCCTCCGCGAGGCGCGTCGTGCGGGGGATGACCGTCTCGAAAACCTTGTCGCCGAAATGCTGGCGCACTTCGCCGACGACCTGGTGCGACAAGTTGGTCCGGCCGTCGAACATCGTCATGACGACGCCGAGCAGTTCAAGGCCCGGATTGATGCCGGTATCGCGAAGCTGGTTCCACAGCCGCGTGATCATCGAGATGCCCTCCAGGGCGTAGTATTCACACTGCAGGGGGACGAGAAGGTAGTTGGCCGAGGCGAAGGCGTTCAGCGTGAGGATGCCGAGCGACGGCGGGCAATCGATCAGGATGACGTCGAATCGCCCCGACTCCGCGATCGGCTGGAGCGCGTTTTTCAGCCGCTGGAGATAGTTTTCCTGGCGGGAAAGTTCGATGTCGGCCCCGCAGAGATCGAGTTCGCTCGGAATCACCCAAAGATTTTCAAACGCCGTCTGCTGGATCTTCTCCGGCAAGGAGCCTTCCCCGAGCAAAACCCTGTAGCAAGAGGCGCCTTCCGTCTTTTCTAGTCCGACACCGCTGGTCGCGTTGGCCTGGGGATCGAGGTCGAGCATCAGGACGCGTTTGCCGAGGGCGGCGAGGCACGCGGAGAGGTTCACGGATGTGGTGGTTTTCCCCACCCCGCCTTTCTGATTGGCGACGGCAACGACGTTCGTAGGCACGGCCGGATTTAAGGAGCGCATCGCCGCAGGAGCAAGGGTGCATGTGTGCCGCCCGTCGGGCGGGCGCGGTTCTGTTTCGGGACCGCTCAAGTTTCCGGGCTTGGATTTGGCCGTTTGCCGGGTGGAAGATGTCCGGGCGCAGGGCGACCGGGGTTCCAACGCCGCGAAACACTGCCAGTCAACATGAGCGAAGTCCTCGTAATCGGGCATAAGAATCCGGACACCGACGCGATCTGTTCCGCCATCGGCTATGCGGAATACAAGCGCCGCACCGGCATGCCCGAGGCGATCGCCGCCCGGTGCGGCGACGTGAACGACCGGATCGATTTCGTCCTGAAACGGTTCGGCGTGGAGCCTCCACGGTTTGTCCCCGACGTGTCGCCGCGCGTCCGTGACGTGATGGCGGCGAACGTCGTCAACGTCGGTCCGGAAACCACCGTGGCCGAGGCGTTGGCCATCATGGAGGAACGCGGCATCCGTGTGCTTCCGATCCTCGATCCCGCCCGGCACTGCAAAGGGCTGCTGTCGCTGTTCAAGGTCGCCAAGTTCTTCTTCCCCGCGCCGAACCGGCCCTTCGACTCCCGGCGGGTCTCCGCGAGCGTGCGCAACCTCGCCCGGACGTTGAATGCCAAGATGCTTTTCGCCGTCGAGCCCGACCGCGAGGAGCACCTCATCCTCATGGTCGCGGCGATGAAGCAGGAATCCTTCGCCAAGCGGATGCCGCAGTATCCGCCGGAAAAGCTGATCGTCGTGGTCGGAGACCGCCAGGGCGTGCAGGAGATCGCCGTCAAAGGCCGCGTCCGCGTCATCGTTGTCACCGGAGGGTTGGACATCGAGCCCTCCGTCATGGACCTGGCGAAAAAGAACGAGGTCAGCGTCCTGCTTTCGCCCCACGACTCCGCGACGACCTCGATGCTGCTGCGGTCGGCCATCGCCGTCCGCCACATGATGGACGAACACTTCCTCTCGTTCCGGGACGATGAACTTCTCTGCGACGCGGAACGGTTGGCCGTCGCCTCCCAGTTCCAGGCTTTTCCCGTCACCGGCGACTCCCAGGAAGTCATCGGCCTCGTCACCAAGACGGACTTCCTCAAGAAGGTCGAACGGCAGCTGATCCTGGTCGACCACAACGAGCTCACCCAGGCCGTGAACGGGGCCGAGCAGATGCGGATCATCGAGGTCATCGACCACCATCGCATCAACACGTTCAGCACGAACCAGCCCATCCTCTTCCGCAACGAACCCGTCGGTTCGACGAGCACCATCGTGGCCGACTGTTTCTTCCGCGAGAGCGTCGAACTGCCCAAGGCCATCGCGGGATTGCTGCTGGCCGGCCTGGTTTCGGACACGTTGAACCTGACCTCGCCGACCACCACCGAGAAGGACGCGCGGATCCTACAGAAGCTGGAGGCGATCACCGGGATCAACGCGACCGAGTTCACCGAACAGATATTCTCGTTCGGCTCGGTCCTCATTACCCGGACCGCCGAGCAGGCCATCACCACCGACTGCAAGGAATACGTGGAGCAGGGCCGCACGTTCAGCGTCGCGCAGATCGAGGAGGTCGGGTTCGACCAGTTCTGGAAAAGGCATGCCGAGGTGCAGGAAGCCCTGGACGTCTATCGCCGGAAGAACAGCTACTTCTTTTCCGCGCTCCTCATCACGGACGTCGCCACCCAGTGTTCGATCCTTGCCGTGGCGGCGGACGAGAAATTCCAGGCGACCATCAGCTATCCCGAGATCGGCAAGGCGCTCTACGAACTGGATGGCGTCGTCTCCCGCAAGAAGCAGCTCATGCCCTTCCTGACGGACTGCCTCGAGAAACTCGCTTGAGCCCTATTTGACGGCATCCCGAAAGTTTTCTGAAAATTTCCCGTGGCGCTCACGCCCTAATTGGGCGAAACGTTCACTCGCAGCACATCAAAAACGTATGAAGCTCATCCTCTCCACGCACAACCTGACACTCACCCAGGGAATCGAGGACCACATCCTTTCAAAAATCGAGAAGCTCGATCATTTCGAAAAGCGCGCCATCGATGCCCGCGTGACGATCGACCACGACAACACCCGTTCCCCCGCGAAGGCTTTCGGCTGTTCCATCCGCCTCGCGGTCCCGGGCAACGATCTCTTCGCCGAAGACCGTGAAGGCGATCTCTATGCCGCCATCGATCTTGTCACGAAGAAGATCGAGCAGCAGATCCGCAAGCGCCACAACAAGACCAAGGCCAAGAAGCACTCCGTCGCCGCCCGCCTGAAGGTGAAACGACAGGCCGTCGCCTAGCCTTCCTTTCGTTTCTCAATCCGAGGATCGGGTCGCCTACGTGGCCCGGTCCTGTTTCATTTCCAGACCGAACGATGCTCATCCTCCGTGCCAGAACAGTTCTGCCGATCAGCCGTCCCGTCATCGCCGATGGTGCCGTGATGGTCGATGGAAGCCGGATCCGGGCTGTCGGCACATGGGCCGAGCTTGAATCGTCGGGCCACCAGGTCGTTGATCTCGGAGAATCGATCCTTCTGCCGGGATTGATCAACGCCCATTGCCATCTCGACTACAGCGGCATGGCCGGTCGCATCGCGCCGACGCGGGATTTCGCCCAGTGGATCAAGGCGATCATGGCGTTGAAGGGCTCGTGGACGGACGCCGACTATGCGAGGTCGTGGGCCGAAGGCGCCCGGCAACTGGTCGAGTCGGGCTGCACTTCGGTGGCCGACATCGAGGCCGTTCCACCGATTCTCCTGGATTCGTGGAACTCCACGCCGCTCCGGATGACTTCGTTCATTGAGATGACATGTGTTCGCGCGCAGAGCTCACCGACCGAGATCGTCGGTGACGCGATCCGGCTCGCCGAAGCCATGCCACCGGGGCGGTCGCGTGCGGCGCTTTCCCCGCACGCCCCCTACTCGACCTTGCCCGAGCTTCTGCAAGTGGTGGGAGCGGCGTCGCGTGACCGGTGCTGGCCCGTTACAACCCATCTTTCCGAATCCGCCGACGAGTTCGACATGTTCATGTTTCGCCGTGGGCCGCTCTTCGAATGGTTGAGGGCTCAACGGGACATGGGCGATTGCGGCATCGGTTCACCCGTCCAGGCTTTGGATCGGGCGGGCCTGCTGGGGCCTAATTTCCTCGCAGTCCATGTGAACTACCTCTGGGAGCATGACGCCGAACTTCTCGCCCGATCGGGCAGCTCGGTGGTCCACTGTCCCCTGAGCCATTCCTATTTCGGTCACCGTGCGTTTCCCCATGCCCAACTCGCCAACGCGGGAGTCAATCTCTGCCTCGGCACCGACAGCTCGGCCAGCCTTCCGGCGAACCGCGGCTTCGTGCCGCGGCTCAGCCTATTCGACGAGATGCAGGAGTTTTCCCGGCAGCATCCGCAGGTCCTGTGGGAACAGGTCGTCCGCATGGCGACCATCAACGGCGCCCGCGCACTCGGCAGGGCCGGTGAACTGGGCGAACTCGCCGAAGGCGCCCTCGCCGACCTCATTGCGATCCCCATAAACCCGGCCTACGAGATTCACGGCGCCGTGGTCCACCATCGCGGACCGGTCACCGCCTCGATGATCGAAGGTGCATGGGCCATTCCTCCAGCTGCCTGAACCGATGAACCCCGCCTCCGAAAACCAGGGTTCCCTTGTCGCCGTGGTAACGGGAGCCGCCGGTGGATTAGGACGGGCGCTGACCGCGGAGTTCCTCCGGCACGGCTGGAAAGTCGTGGCGGCGGCGCACCACATCGAGTCCTGGGCCGCCGACGAGTCCGGCGCATGCGGTGGCGGTGAGGATGCGTGGCTGACCTCGCTCGACGTTACCGACCGGACCGCGTGCCAAGCCTTGGCCAAGGAGGTGATCGAACGCTTTGGACGGATCGATTGCCTCGTGAACAACGCCGGCGTAACAGCCGACGGATCCCTCGCAACTTTGTCCGACGACGAATGGCGGCTCGCGCTGGACGTGAACCTGAAGGGCGCCTTTCTATGTTCCCAGGCAGTATCGCGGTTGATGGCGTCCGCCCGCTCCGGCCACATTCTCAACATCTCCAGCTGGGCGGCCCGCAACGGCGCCCGTGGCCAGTCGAACTATGCCGCCGCGAAGGCAGGACTCATCGGACTGACCCAGTCGCTCGCCCGCGAGCTGGGTTCTAGGAACGTGCGGGTCAACGCCGTGCTTCCGGGCGTCCTGCCTACCGGAATGACCGGGACGCTGACGCCCGATCAACTCGCCGATCTCTCCGCAGCCAATGTGCTCGGCCGGATCGGCACGCTCGAAGAAGCCGCCCGGTTCATCGTTTTCCTTGCCGGCCTCCAGCACGTCTCCGGTCAGGTATTCCAACTCGACAGCCGGATCGGGGCTTGGACCTGAGCCCGCCCCGGGTTGGGTTCCATCGCGCTGTCCCGGCCGCAAGGCGCTTGGTTCCGACGATTCTTCACCGTAGTTTCCGCCGCCAGTGAACGGATTTGAACACGACCTCGGCGAGCGGCTCCGCGTCCTGCGCGACAACGGGCTCCTGCGCGAGCTTCGCCGGATCGAGTCGTCCCAGGGCCGCACCATCCGGTTCAACGGCCGGTCGCTCCTCAACTTTTCGTCCAACGACTACCTCGGCCTCGCGACCCATCCGGCGCTTCAGGAAGCCGCCGCCCGGGGGATGCGCGACTTCGGCGTCGGCTCCGGGGCGTCGCGACTCGTGTGCGGTTCCCTGAAACCCCACCACGATCTGGAGGAGGCGATCGCCGCGTTCAAGGGCGCCCAGGCGGCGCTGACGTTTTCGTCCGGCTACGCCACGGCCGTCGGGACGATCTGCGCGCTGCTGGAAAAGGACGACGTCATCATCATCGACAAGCTCGTCCACGCGTGTTGCGTCGATGCGGCGCGGCAGAGCGGGGCGCGTTTGCGGGTCTTCGGTCACAACGACATGGGCGACCTCGAAGACACGCTCCAGTGGGCACTCGACCACCATGCGAGCAGTCGGATCCTGATCGTGACCGAGAGCGTGTTCTCAATGGACGGCGACACGGCGCTGCTCAGGGAGATCGTCGAACTGAAGGACCGTTTTGGCGCATGGCTCATGCTCGATGAAGCCCACGCCACCGGTGTGCTGGGCCACAATGGACGTGGTTTGGCGGATGAGCTTGGAGTCGCGGGCCGAATCGAAGTGCAGATGGGAACGCTGGGCAAAGCGTTTGGCTCGGCGGGAGGCTATGTCTGCGGGTCCCGGACGTTGATCGATTTCCTGGTGAACAAGGCCCGCAGCTTCATCTTCTCGACGGCGCCCACGATTCCGCAGGTTGCTGCTGCGACTGCGGGCGTGGGTGTTTGCGCGTCGGGCGAAGGCGATTTTCTCAGGGCTTCATTGCAGTCACGGATCCGCGAGTTGGCGACATCGACAACTGCGTCCAGCGTTCAAGGCGATGCCCCAAGGCCGGCCATTCTCCCGGTGATCCTGGGCGATGAAGCGCGGACGATGGATGCGGCCGCGACGCTTCGTGAACGAGGGCTCTTCATCCCTGCCATCCGGTTCCCCACCGTCGCGCGCGGCGGCGCCCGCTTGCGGGTCACCTTAACGGCAAACCACACCGCGGCCGATGTCGCAGTGCTGAACACAGCGCTCGCCGGCTTGTCCGTCACGCCATGAATCCCCTGGCCAAGCTCGATCATGCCCATGTCTGGCATCCGTTCACCCAGATGCGCGACTGGCTCCGGTCCGAGCCGATCGTGTTGGTGTCGGGAATAGGATCCGTCCTGACGGATGTCGAAGGGCGCGAGTATCTCGATGCCAATTCCTCCATCTGGACCAATCTTCACGGGCATAATCACCCGGCGATCAATGCGGCCTTGAGCCAGCAGTTGAAGAAGGTCGCGCACACGTCGGCGCTGGGTTTCGCGAACGAACCGGCGAGCCTTTTGGCGGAAAGACTCGTCCAGCTCGCGGATGCCGGACCTAGCGCGCCATCATCCGGGATCAGGAATCAGGGATCAGGCATCCGCCTGCCGAAGGTCTTCTTCTCCGACGACGGCTCCACCGCGCTCGAAGTCGCGATCAAGCTGGCCTACGAGTTCACGCGGCGGACGAAGGGAGTGAAGTCGCCCCGGTTCCTCGCGATGGACGGCGCGTATCACGGCGACACCGTGGGGGCTGTCAGCCTTGGGCACATCGGGCTGTTCCACAAAGCCTATGCCGGACTGCTCTTCAAGTCGGACAAGGTCATGTCGCCCTACTGTTACCGGTGCCCTTTCAACCGCGCGAAGCCGGAACGCGGCGATGCACGGACCTATCGGAAGTGCGGCTGGGAATGTGTTGGCCAGGTCGAGAAGACCTTTGCAACAGCGGCCAAGGTCAAGAAACCGGTCTCCACGTTCAGCTACGAACCGCTGATGCAGGGTGCGGCCGGGATGATCCCGCAGCCGGATGGCTGGCTGGGAAAGGTGGCGGAGATCGCCCGTGGACACGGGGCGCTGTTGATCGCCGATGAAGTCATGACGGGATTTGGACGCGTCGTAGGCCGGGCGTCCGCGCCCGGCCAGTTGTCTTCAGGCAA
>JAYUUX010000233.1:0-6157 GCA_043754645.1 Verrucomicrobiales bacterium
GTGAGAAGCGTGCCGGTCATTTGGACTCCAGTTCGTGGATGACCCGCGACGTCCGGCGGAAAACGGTGATCAAACTTCCCAGCGCCACGACGCCCAAAGCGACCGGCAAAACCCAGCGCAGTTGCGGCACCCACGGCGCGGCTCCCGCGATCACCGCCGCCACGGTCATCACCGCCATGCGTTGCTGCTTGGCCATCGGCCCGCAGAAGTGTTGCGACGACCCGGCCGCCGCTCCCATGGCCCGCACGTAGGCCGTCGTCACCGCCAGCAGCGCGCAGAGCCAGCCGAGCATGGGCAGAAAGGGGAACTCACGGGCAGCCGCGTAACCCGCGCCGACGAAGACGAACGCGTCGGAGAAACGATCGGGCAGTTCGTTGAAGACTTCGCCGGACTTCGTCTTGAAGCCGCCTTCGATCGCGACCATTCCATCGAAGAGATTGCAGAGGAGCCGCAGTTGCATCCCCGCGATGGCGCCCACCATGCAGAGAATCCAACCCAGCGTCGTCTGCGATTGTCCGGCCATCCAGAAGCTCGCTCCGCCGGCGAAAGCGAAGACGCTGCTGAAGACCGAGATGGTGTTGGGCCGGAGGCCGACGCTTACGAGCCACCGGGCTGTGGCCGCCGCCCAGGCCGTGTTGCGCGCGGCAATCGGACGACGGGACGGTTCGCTCTGTTTCATGCGGCCGACCGTAGGGTCCGCCGCACGGGAGCAACATCCGCCTTTGGCCGGAGGCTGTGTGCTAACTCTTTTCCGTAGCCGCGGACGTGAGTCCGCGCCGTTCAGAAAGCGCGCCAATTCACAGCGAAGGCTACAAGGTCGATTGGCCGCGGTGGCGTGTCGCACTGCGAACCACGTCGCTGGTGAACCTGTTGTCTCGGGTTCTTTCGGTTCAGGTTCGAGCAGCGGTCGGAGGGTTCAATTCAGACATGTAGCTGGCTGTCGTCTTCGACCCGAACGACGACGGGTGAGCCACTAAGAGTCGACGCCACTTCGCTGGATGTTCATCGTCCATCATTACGTGTGGCTTCGGAAGAAAGCCTCGGAAGCAATGCGCCAGTCCAAGCTCCTCCGCTGACGTCTTGGCGTAGTCACCGCCTCCAGAACTCCAGCAGTAGAGAACCACTCCCGAGTCGAACAGTGCGCGGACATGGCGGATTGATTCGGGCATTGGTATCCGTTTGCCGGAAACGGTTCTCACAAGTGTGTCGTCGACGTCGACGAACACCACTAGCTCGTCCGGCTTCACGGGTTCGCCTTGATCTGCCGCGTGATCTCGAAGGCGAGGTCGAGGGCCTGTTTGGCGGATTCGCCGCTGACGGCGGGCGTGAGCTTTTCGTTCACACACTTCACGAAGTGCTGCAGCTCCAGCTTGAGGGGCTCGTCCTTGTTGATGGGGACCGGCTCGCGGACGATGCGTTTGCCGCCGAACTCGCTGACGATGGTGGAGTCCTTGCCCACGCCGAGCTTGGCCGCCATGAGCTTCTTCAGCAGGGAACTTTCCTCCTCGCCGTCGCGGGCGATGCGGTAGATGAAGCCTTCCTGGGCGCGGTAATCGAGGGAGATGTAGCTCGGCGTCGCGCCGCCGCTGAAGACGCGGATCTTCCTCATGCGCTCGGGGCTGACGCGGCTGGCGGTGAGGTTGGCCACGCAGCCATTGGCGAAACGCAGGCGGACGTTGGCAATGTCCTCGCTGGCGCTGAGAACGGGGATGCCGACGGCGTCGACGCTGGTGACGGGCGACTTCACGAAGGCGAGGACAATGTCGAGGTCGTGGATCATCAGATCGAGCACGACGCCGATATCGATGCTGCGGGCGGGATAGGGCGAGAGGCGGTGGGTCTCGATGAAGCGCGGTTCCGGCGCGGCGGTCTGGAGGTAGTTGAAGACGGGATTGAACCGCTCGACGTGGCCGACCTGGAGGACGAGTCCGCGTTGGCTGCAGAGCTGGACGATCTCGGCGGCCTGCTCGGCCTTCTCGGTCATCGGCTTCTCCACGAGGACGTGCTTGCCGGCCAGTAGCAGCTTCTTGGCGATGTCGAAATGGGTGATGGTCGGCGTGACGATGCTGAAGGCCTCGGCGGATGCGGCGGCCTCGTCGATGGTGGCGAAGGCCCTGGTGCGGACCTTCTCGGCGACCTTGCGGGCGTTGTCGGCGTTGGCATCGAAGACGCCGGTGAACTGGACAAGGCCAGCGTTGGCGAGTTCGCCGTAGATGCGGGCGTGTTCCTTGCCGAGGGAACCGGTCCCGATGACGGCGACGCGGAGTAAGGGCGCTTTTGCGGATGCGGAAGGCACGTGGTGAGCGTGACAGCACACGGCTGGACAAGACAAGAGCCCGGCTTCCCAACGGACCACCGGCGGTTCCAAGTAGGTCGGCGCAGATTGATTCGTGCCGCAGCTTTTGAACTTTGCAGTTTGCGGGATGCCCTCCTAGCCTCCGCGCCATGTCAGATTTTGACGTCAAATACGTCGCCAACCTTGCCCGGCTCAGCCTGACCGAGGCGGAAGAACAGAAGCTCGGCTCCCAGCTCGAGAGCATCCTCGGATACATCGAGAAGCTGAAGGAAGTCGACGTATCCAATGTCGAGCCGACCGCGCACGCGTTTCCGATCGTGAACGTCTGGCGCGCCGACGAGATCAAGCCCGGCCTGACCAACGAGGAGGCCCTCCAGAACGCCCCGTCCAAGGCCAACGGCCTGTTCGTCGTGCCGAAGATCGTCGAGTAACCGCCGCAGCCATTCCGCCATGCTCCATTCCCTGACCATTTCCCAGCTCGCCGCCAAGCTCGCCAGCCGCGAGGTCACTTCCCGTGAAGCGACCCAGGCCTGCCTTGACCGCATCTCCGCCGTCGACGGACGCATCCTGGCGTTCACCAGCCACAACGCCGCCGATGCCCTGGCCCAGGCCGATGCCGCCGATGCGAGGATCAAGGCCGGCGCCAGCCATGCGCAATTCCCGCTGCTCGGTGTGCCCATCGCCATCAAGGACGTCCTCAACGTCAAAGGCCATCCGCTCAACTGCTCGTCGAAGATCCTCGGTGATTTCATCTCGCCCTACGACGCGACGGTGATCGAGAAGCTGAAGGCTTCCGGCGCGATCGTCTTCGGCCGGCTGAACATGGACGAGTTCGCCATGGGCAGCTCGACGGAGAACTCCGCGTTCCAGACGACGAAGAATCCGTGGGACATCTCGCGTATTCCCGGTGGTTCGTCGGGCGGTTCCGCGGCGGCCGTCGCCGCGGATGAGGCGTTCGCCACGCTCGGAAGCGACACCGGCGGTTCCATCCGGCAGCCTGCCGCGCTCTGCGGATGCGTCGGCATCAAGCCGACCTACGGCCGTGTTTCGCGTTACGGGTTGGTCGCGTTCGCCTCGTCGTTGGACCAGATCGGGCCCTTCACGAAAGATGTCCGGGACGCCGCGACGATGCTCAACGTCATCAGCGGCCGCGATCCGCGGGATTCGAGCAGCGTTTCCGAACCCGTGCCGGACTACACCGCCGCGCTCGGAGGCAGCATCAAGGGCCTGAAGATCGGTCTGCCGAAGGAATACATGGTAGGCGGCATCGATCCCGAGGTGAAGGCGTCCGTCGACGCGGCGGTGAAGAAGCTGACCGATCTCGGCGCCGAGGTCGTCGAGATCTCGCTCCCGCACACGGACTACGCGGTCGCCGTCTACTACATCATCGCGACGGCCGAAGCGTCCTCGAACTTGGCGCGCTTCGACGGCATCCGTTACGGCAAACGGGTCGACGGTGATTCGCCGGAGAAACTCTACGGCAACACGCGCGGCCAGGGCTTCGGGCCCGAAGTGAAACGCCGAATCATCCTGGGCACCTACGTACTCAGCAGCGGCTACTACGACGCCTATTACCTGCGCGCCCAGAAGGTCCGCACGCTCATCCGCAACGATTTCCTCAAAGCCTTCGAGAAGGTGGATGCCATCGTCACGCCCACGACGCCGACGGCCGCGTTCAAGATCGGGGAGAAGGCGGATGATCCGTTGCAGATGTATCTCAGCGACATCTTCACGATCTCCTGCAACCTCGCGGGCATTCCCGGACTCAGCCTTCCTTGCGGGTTCACCACGTCGCCGAAGCTCCCGATCGGACTGCAGATCCTCGGCAAACCGTTCGGCGAGGAAACGATCCTGAAGATCGCGCACGCCTACGAGCAGGCGACCGACTGGCACACGCAGCGTCCCGCCCTCTGATCAGGTCGCCGTCGCGGCGGCGGGCGGCCGGCTCGGTTCGCCGAACTCGGAAGAGTAATCGGTGCCGCACTTCGCACAGCGTGCGGTCTGGAACTCGATCGTTCCGTTCCAATCGCATGTTTCGCCGCAGGCGTGGCACCGGACGATGTAGCCCAACTTCCGCGCGGCGTGGTCGTGGTAGACCCGTTCCGCCGCCGATTCGAGGTCGGTGGCTTCGAGCGTTTCCAGCAACTCGGCGGAAACAAGGGCTACGTTCGCGAGGCGCGAGGCCTGGTGGTTGATGACCGACTCGAAGCAGTTCCGGACCAGGCGGGCGTTGCCGAAATTGTCGGTGCGTTGCCCGTGCAGGAAGTGGAAGTGGTGGACGATCTTCTCCCGCAACGCCGGTTTCAACCGGAGGCCGTGCCTGCGGCACATGCCGGAAAAGATGCGGCAAAGCTCGCGGGCGTCGTAGTCGGGGAACTCGATGAAGCGCGAGAAGCGCGAATGCAGGCCGGGGTTCGAGTTGATGAAATGCTCCATCGGTTCCGGGTAGCCGGCCACGATGACGATGAGGCGTTCACGGTCGTCCTCCATGCGCTTCAGCAGGGTCTCGACGGCCTCCGAGCCGAAGTCCGTCTGGTCCTTGGCGAGGCTGTAGGCCTCGTCGATGAAGAGGATCCCGTCGAGCGCTGAATCGACCACGGAGTTCGTCCTCGGCGCGGTCTGGCCGACGTATTCCGCCACGAGGCTGGAGCGGTCGCATTCGATCAGGTGCCCCTTCTTCAGCAGGCCGAGCGCCCGGTAGATGCGGCCCATCAGGCGGGCCACGGTCGTCTTGCCCGTGCCGGGATTGCCGATGAAGACGGTGTGGTAGCTCGTCGGGATGGCGGGCAGTCCCTGGCGCGCGCGCATCTGTTGGAGCCGCGCGAAGTTCGTCAGCTGCCGGACCTTCTCCTTCACCGCGGCCAGGCCGATGAGTTCGTCGAGCTCGGCCAGCAGCGCGCCCAGTTCGTCGACGCCGCCGGCCATGCGTTCGCCCGATCTGCGCGCGCCGGCGGCGGCGGCCGTGATCTGCTGGGAGACGTATTCCGTGATGCGCGTCTCGCGCGATGTCGCCGGACCGTCGAGCACGGCGAAGGCGTCGCAGACCGCGCGGGCCGTGGATTCGATGAAGTCGATCGACTGCGGAGACAGTTCGAGCTTGGCCGCGATGCGCATGACCGCGGCGAATTGCCGGTCCATGCCTTCGCGGACGTCCTTCGCCACCGCCTCGTGCATCTGCGCGACCCGTTCGCGCGATTGCGTGACGAACGTGTCGAGCGCGTCCTGGATGCGCACGCCCTTGGGCGCGGGATGGTCGGCATTGAGCACCTGCAACCGGTCGCGGTGTTCGCCGCGGAAGAGCCCGACGAATCCGCCGGTCATCTCCTCCGGATCGCGGTTGTAGAGGCACGCGACCCAGAACTGCGCGGCCGCGTGCTGCGCGAGCGTCTGCTCGCCGCGCGGGAAATAGGTTCCCCACGCCGCTCCGACGAACTGCTTGAACGCCTCGGTCAACGCTTGGATGAGATCCACGGTGGCGCCGGCCGTGGTCTCGAAGGACAGGCGGGGCGGTGTGGCGATTTCCAGATACTCCACCAGCAGGCGCGCGCCAAAGAGGCCACGGGCGATCCCGCTGATCGCGGTGACCTCGCAGCCGGTGGCCTTCGCGACGCTCGGGAAGTGGGCTTCCAGCTTCGACCAGGCGGCCAGGTATTTCCGGTCGGTATCGAGAACCCGCTCCGCCGGGGCTTGGGGCAACCGGTCCGACCGCTGGAAGATCGCCACGATCTCGTCGCGGGACTGCGCATCCAACGCCGTGGCGGCAGCGGCATCGGGCAGAAGTCCGTGACGGTCGACCGGAGGGACGAGGATGGACGCCAGGACCGATCCCGGGACGAGCGGATGACTCTCTGCGGTGGGGCC
>JAYUUX010000234.1:0-6687 GCA_043754645.1 Verrucomicrobiales bacterium
ATCGTGTTGGTGCCGAAGAGGAGCTGCACCTGGCGGTCTCCCGGTAGCTGCAGGGTCAGCGTGAGACGCGGATTGCGAATCCCGTATTCCTCCATCGCCGCGGGCCGTGCGAGCAGTTCCTCGGGCCGGATGTGCGAATCGAACCGGAGCTGCTGCAGGGCCAGGAGCAGGGCTTCCACACGCCGTCCGTCCGCGACGTGGGGCACCGGGCGGACCAGCTTCCAGCCTCCGGGCGCGCGCTCGGCCTGGATGGGTATTTGTCCGGGGAAAAGCACCTCGACCGACTCGACCTCGGACGCCTTGAAGCCGGGCAGCAGCTCCGTGACGGGCACCTTCAGCTTTTCGAGGCGGACGGGCCGCTCAACAAAGACGATGAACGCCGCGAGCATCGCGGCCGCGAAGAACAGCGTCCATGTCTTGCGTGCGGTCATGGGTCGAGGATCACCGGCGGCGGCGGAGCCAGACGAGCCCGCCAAACAACAGGACGGCTCCGGGGAAGCCGAGCACCATTGTCAGCCCGAGGTTCCGGATCTGCACGGCGGAGGCGGTCACCTTGTAGTCCTTCAGGGTTTTCGGGGGGATCTCCAGCATGGCCTGCGGGCGGTCGAGCAGCCAGTTCACGGCGAAGCCCGCGAAGAACCGGTTTCCGGCGGAGTCGAGGATCTGGTTGTTGAAGCAGAGCGAGTCGCCGATGACGATCAAACGGGTGGTTCCACGGTCCGCGCTCACGCCGGCGATGGCGCCTTTCTCGACGGCGACCATCAGGGGAAACTCGCCCTTATACTGCTTCTGGGTCGGGACGCCGTTCACCATTTCCGTGATAGTCTCGATTGCTTCCTTGCTGGTTACCCCGAGGACTTCGACCTTCGGACCATTGGCCACGTCGCCGGAACCGACCGGACGACCGACGGGGCGCGGAAGAACGAGACGAATCCCATCGTCCTCTTTGACGAGGGACCTCGTGACGGGATGGTCGGCGTTGAGACGGACACCGGGAATCAGGAGATCGTTTTCGGACGCGACGAAATCACGGTCGAGCACGACGCTGGGCCGGATTCCGACGTTCCAGTTGGTCAGATAATTCTCGAGCCCGGTGTTGATCATGATCCCCCTTTGACCGGCGGCGTAGGAGATGTTCGGGGCCAGGATCAGGGCGCGTCCGCCGCTGCGGAGGTAGGAGTCGAGCTTGGTGAGTTCGTTGGCCGTGAACGCCGTCCTGAAGGGACCGGCGACCACGAGCATCGCGGCATCCGCCAGATCGTTCGTTCCCGACAGGCTCACCTTGTCCCACTCGATGTTGTATTGGTCCCGCAACATCGAGGCAAACTTGCCGTAGTCCGTGTCGGTCGAGACGCCCTCGGGGTTGTGCTCGCCGTGGCCGGTGACGAAATACGCCTTCTGCTGGCGGGATTGGCTCACTTTGAAGATGGCGGAGCTGAAGAGCACCTCCCCCTTGAACGTCGTCCGCCGGAACTCGATGGCCGGCTGCCCGTTCTCGCCGGTGATCGGGATGGGCTGGCTGTAGTCGGAAAGCTGGTTGGCAAAGACGACCCACCGTCGGCCCTCGCAGGTGAAGAGGATGAAGTTCTTGTTCGCCAACTGGCCCAGCTGATTCGTCGCCAGGATCTGCGACACAGTGCCGGGCGCGCGGCTCGGATCGATGCTGCGGACACGGATGCGGGGATTGAGGTTCGCATACTGGCGCAGCAACGACTGGCTCCAGCCATGCAGCTCCTGCTCCTTCTCCACCTCGAAGCAGATGAAGACCTCCACCTCGTTGGTCACGTTCTGCAGCAACCGCGTGGTCTGGGGCGACAGGTCGAAGCGCCCGCTGTTGGAGAGCTCCCACCGCTTATACCAGCCGGAGGCGAGGTAGTTCACCATGACCACGATCGCGACCAGCGACGCGATGCCGATGATCGAATTGAAGCCACGGCTCCAGCGGCGACCGGCGGAGAAACTGGCGGGAGATGGCGTGGGATCGGACATCAGGTCATTTCCAGCGGCGGCTTTCGAGGACGCGGTGGGTGAGGAAAAGGAGGAGGCCGGTGGCGCTTAGGTAGAACACGACCTGGCGCGTATCGACGATGCCGCGCGCGAACTCCTGCAGGTGGTCCGTCACGGCGACGCGCTGGAACGCCATGGCCACGAGACCTCCGGCGGCCGAAAACTGGTCGGCCAGCAGGCTGACGACGAAGAGCGACACCCCGAAGGCGAAGCTGATCATCGCGGCGACGATCTGGTTCTTCGTCACCGACGACGCCAGGCAGCCGAACGAGATGAACAGGCAACCAAGAAGGAAGAGGCCGATGAACGTCCCGGTCATCGTCGTCAGGTCGACGACCGACGGGTCGTTGACGAAGTGCCGCACCAGGAAAGCGCACCCGACGAACGGCGCCCACATGATCATGTAGAACACGAGGGCTGCGGAGAATTTCGCCATCACAACCTGCAGTTCGGTGACCGGCGCGGTCATCAGCGTCTCGAAGGTGCCGGAATCCTTCTCCAGTGCGAACAGGCGCATCGTGATCACCGGCGCGGTGGTCAGGAAGATGAGCCAGAAGAACTGCGTGGCGAAGAACAGCTCCACGAGCGGCATCGGCGTGCTGCCGTTCCGCAGGCTCTGCACGAGGCTGAAGAAGCACAGGCCCATCTCGCCTATGGCCAGCGCGATGACCAGGTAGCCTATGAACGAGACAAAATAGGAACCCAGCTCACGGCGGAGCAGCACGAGGTAGGTGCGCATCAGTTCCGGTCCTCCCCGCCGTCGGGCCGTGTCACACGGACGTAGATGTCCTCAAGCGTCAGGCGTGAACGGGTCAGTTCACGGAGCCGCCAGTTCCTCGCCCGCGCCATCTCGTAGATCTGGACGCGCACGTCGGCGCCGCCGGTGGCCGTCACGGAGCAGCGCATGTAGTCACCTTCGGCCGGGGCCAGGTCGCAGTCGTTCAACTCCGGGATGTCCTCGAACGCCTCCCGCAGTTCAGCCGCGGTCGCAGCGATCTCGGCCACGACCTGATGCGCGCCGCTTAAGGCCCTTCCGAGATTATCCGGCGTATCGGCCGCGAGGATCCGGCCCTGGCGCATGATGAGCACGCGGCTGCAGGTCATCTCCACTTCGGGCAGGATGTGCGTCGAGATCAGGACGGTGTGTTTGCCGCCGAGGTTCTTGATCAGCTGACGCACGCTGCGGAGCTGTTCGGGATCGAGGCCGATGGTCGGTTCATCGAGGATGATCAGTTCCGGCTCATGCACGAGCGCGTCGGCCAGGCCGACACGTTGGCGGTAGCCTTTCGACAGCTGGCCGACGATGCGTTTGGAGACGCCGGTCAACGAACACTGTTCGAGCACGGTGTCCACCCGTTCACGCGACTTCGCGATGCCGAGGCCCTTCAGCCGGGCGCGGAACTTGAGATACTCCCGCACGCGCATCTCGGGATGGAGCGGATTGTTCTCCGGCATGTAGCCGATTCGCCGCCGGACCTCCATCGACTGGGTGAAGACATCATGGCCGGCGACGCGGGCCGTGCCCGAAGTGGCGGGCAGATAGCACGAGAGAATCCGCATCGTCGTGCTCTTGCCGGCGCCGTTGGGCCCGAGGAAACCGACGATCTCCCCGCGGCCCACCTGGAAGGTGAGCCCGGCGATGGCCGTCCGACCAGGATACTTCTTGGTCAGGTCGGCCACTTCGATCATCGGATCATTGCCCATGGATTTAGGACGGGAGAGTAGTTGCCCCTGCAAAGACCCGGCCAACAAAAACTCGTTACGGCCGGAAATCAATCGACCATCGGAAAGGCCCTTCCGTTCATCCTTTCGTCCCGCTTGGTCCGGCGGCGCTTCTCCTCTAGCATTCATCCATGCGCATCATCGGCGGCACAGCCGGCGGAAGAATCCTGAAAGTCCCGGACGGGCTCGGCGTGAGGCCGACGCCGGACCTCGTGCGTCAGGCCATCTTCAACAGCCTCGTCGACCGGCCCGTCGACGCCCGGGTGCTCGAACTCTTCGGTGGAACCGGCGCGCTGAGCCTCGAATGCCTTTCGCGCGGTTCGGCCAGTGCATTGATCGTGGAGAAGTCGGCCAAACACGCCGAGTTCATTCGCCGCAACGCCGCCTTCGCCGGCTTGGCCGACCGGCTCCACCTGCGGATCCAGGACGCCTTCACCGCCATGGCGCAATTGGCCGAACAGGGCGAACGCTTCGAACTCGTCCTCGCCGATCCGCCCTACGGCGACAAGAACGTCGGCAAACGTTCCGAGTCCTTCGCCCAGCGCATGCTGGATGACGTGAACCTCCCCCGCCTCGTCGCTCCCGGCGGCCTGGTCCTCATCGGCCATACCAAACGCGACACTCTCGCGATCCCGGCCCACTGGGACGAACGCAAGACGATGAAGCACGGCGACACGATGTTCCGGTTCCTCCGACCCAAAGCCCCGTCACCAACTCCCGATGAAACTCCCCAGCCTCCTCAATAGCCTCGCCGCCACCGCCGCCTTCCTTGGCATCGTCCTGGCCTCCGCCACGCCCGGTCGCGCCGCCGTGCCTTTGTCGGAGACGGAGCTTCAATCGGTCGTAACGCGTTCCGTGGACAAGGTGGTGAAGGACTTCTCCGGCCAGCAGCTCAAGCGCGAGGAAATCGCCATCACCCTCGTCGACCTCACGGATTCGGCGCGGTCTGCCCAGGCAACCTTCCGCGGCGCCGAACGCATCTACCCGGCCAGCGTCGTGAAGATGTTCTACCTCGCCGCCGCCCATCGCTGGATGGAGGACAAGAGGCTGGCGGACACGCCCGAACTTCGCCGGGCCATGAAGGACATGATCGTCGAGTCCTACAACGAGGCCACCCACTACGTCCTCGACGTGCTCACCGGCACGACCAGCGGCCCCGAGCTGCCCGACGCCGAACTGGTGGAGTGGTTCAAGAAACGCAACGTCGTCACCGACTACTTCCGCGGCCTCGGCTACACCAATGTCATCGCCCACAAGAAGCCGTGGTGCGAAGGCCCCTACGGCCGCGAGTCGCAGGCCATCCGCGCCTTCGAACCGAAGCGCAACTTCCTCTCCACCGACGACACCGCCCGCCTGCTCGTCGAGATCGCCCTGGGCAAGTGCGTCACGCCGGCCCGCTCCGCCGAGATGATGGAACTGATGAAACGCGATCCCTTCTTCATGGGAGGCGACATCGAAGACCAGGCGCGCGGCTTCACCGGCCAAGCGCTCAAACCAGGCGACAAAATCTGGAGCAAAGCCGGCTGGACCAGCCAAAGCCGTCACGACGCGGCCTATGTGGAACTACCCAACGGCCGGAAGTTCGTCCTCGTGACCTACACCGAGAACCACGCCAACGAGCGGAAGATCCTCGCGACGATAGCAGGAGAAGTGCGTGACGCGTTCGCGAAGTGATGACCGCCCGCAGAGAAGCCCGAAGGGCTTCAATATGAATAGCCGTGGGTAGCACCCACGGATCTCCGATCACCCGCTCCCCCAACCCCACCAGGGGTTGAATCACCGGAAGGCCACCGCTGCGTTCGACCCCATTTCGGGGTCGCTACGCGTTGGGTCCTGGTTCCGTGGGTTCCACCCACGGCTCTTCACGTTCCAGCTCTCCGTGCTGACTCCTTCGATTGACTATTCGCCGTTCAACCATCGAGGAACGCTTTCTCGCAATCGCACACACCATCTCGCCATGAGTTTACGCAGCTCCCCCCAATCCAATGCGTCACTATCCGTGGCATAAAACGGCCTGCCATCCCAGGTCCCATCTCCAAAGCGTTGCTTGGATTGCTTAAGTTCATCTTCGGCCACTATCGGTTCCTTGGACCACCGGTTGACTGCGTCCACCAAGCCTCTGAGCGCTCCCCAATCCAAACGGTCAAATCGCCGGTCGCGAACCAGATGGGCGACCATAGTTCTGCCCGTGGATGCGTTCCCCATTGCATCTATGAAGGAACGCTGATGGTTTGGAATGGAGTTCCATTGGGGAATCTCATTGTAGAACCAATCCGCGAGAAAGCTCTGCTCTGGTTCTCCGACCAGCTTCCACAGAGCCACGGCTAGTTTCACTCGGTCCCACAACTGGTATCTGGCCTGATAGCGGGGCCAAGCTGCATGAAGAATGTTGGATGCCTGCTGAGGCTTCAAGTTGGCGGCGGCGATCGCCCAAAGAGGGAAGATCTTCGCGTCAGGGTTGCTCTTGATCGGATTGGCGCGATGCCAAAGCTCGCGGGCCACCAAGGTGTCGCTGTCCTCAGGCCGGAGCAGTTCTGTAGCGTGAGCCAGGACAAAACGGACCATCGGGACCGAACCCGTTTTGAGATCTGGATCGTCGCTGGGCGTCTTGTCATGAAGCATCAGTATCAGTTTCTCGGGTCCTAGGCCCTTGCACGCTTCGACCAACTCCGTTTCTGACACCAGTTGAGAATCCCATCGTCCAGTCCCCCAATTATCGCTTAATGAGAGCAGGATCCAACCTCGTTCATCGGGCGGTAGTCGGTCGATGCGACGGCGCAAAGCTTCGGTGCGCTCGAGACATCCCGGTTGTGTTGGAAACCCGCCCAGAATCCCCTGCCTAGCCCGCACAAGCTGGACGGAAAACCAGCCCGCACTATGGGCTCGATTGCTTCGGACAGCCCAGTAGTCGTCGAAATTCTTCCACGGCACGTAGAACCCTACCATTCTTCTGGCGAC
>JAYUUX010000235.1:0-13063 GCA_043754645.1 Verrucomicrobiales bacterium
TCCTTGCCAAGGTGGAGTTCAGCCCCTCGCGTGCCATGATCGACGCGCAGTTGGCCGATGCGTCCGATCCGATGGGCCGGATCTTCGCCATTGAGAAGGTCGCCAAGGACAAGCAGGCCGATGCCGTGAAACGCATCCAAGGCCTGGTGAAGAACGACAAGCTTTGGTTTGTCCGTTCGGAAGCCGCGAAGGCGCTTCGTCAGATCGGCACCGAGGAAGCGCTGACGGCGCTGCGGGCCGCGACCGACCAGCCCGACGCCCGGGCCCGGCGAGCGGTGTTCGATGCCATCGGGTCGTTCACCCAGCCGGCGGCATTGGAGACCCTCATTGCCGCGTTGCCGAAGGAGAAGAATCCGGACATCCGGGACACGATCCTTCGTGGCTTGCCACGTCATCCGAAGCCCGAGACCCGCGCGGAGCTCCTCCGGCAGTTGGAGTCGAAATCTTTCCGCGAACATCTCTTCGACGCCGGCGTGGCCGGGCTGCGTGCGGCCGACGATGCGGCGCTCGTCAAACCGCTCCACGAAGCCATCGTGAAACGGGAGAAGGATCTCGAAGGCCGCAGCCTCGGGCAGGCGCTCAGTGCGCTCGGCTTCCTCGCGCGCAATGAAACGGACAAAACGCCCGTTCGTGATCTGCTGCTCAAACACGCCTCGAATCTCCGGGATCCAGTCGCCCGCGGCGCCATCACGGGTCTCGGTGAATTGGTTGATTCGCGTGCTCGCCCTGTGCTCGCCGGTCTCGCCGTCGCGGCGCCGAACGATGCGCGCCGCCGGGCGGCCGAGGCCGCGCTCAAGGCACTCGACCAGGGCGCGAAGGCTCCCGAAGCCGTGACCGGTCTGCGCACCGAAGTGCTGGAACTCCAGAAGTCGAACAAGGATCTGAAGGCCGAGCTGGAAACCCTGAAGAAGCGGTTCGACGCCGTCGCCACGCGTCCCGCGGCGCCCGACGCCAAGAAGAAGAAATGACGGTTCCTCCGTTTCTCAGCGAAGTCCTCAAGGACACGCCTGCGCTCCGGCGGGCGTATCTCGTGGGCGGCTGCGTCCGCGATTCGCTGCTCGGGCAGGCCGTGAAGGACTTCGACATCGAGGTCTTCGGGGTGGATTACCCGGAGCTGGTCGCCGGGTTGGAGCGTTGGGGCAGGGTGGATCTGGTGGGGAAAAGCTTCGGCGTCGCCAAGCTGTCCGGACCGGACCGCGAGCAGTTCGACTTCTCCATCGCCCGCCGCGATTCCAAGACTGCTCCCGGTCACAAGGGCTTCAGCATTGACCTCGATCCTTCGCTGGAACCGAAAGACGCCGCCGCGCGCCGCGACTACACGGTCAACGCGCTCATGTTCGATCCGCGCTCCGGCGAGGTGCTCGATTTCTTCGGCGGCCGTCGTGATCTGGAGTCGGGGATTCTCCGCCACACCAGCGACGCCTTCACCGAGGATCCGCTGCGGGTTCTGCGCGGGATGCAGTTCGCCGCCCGCTTCGGGTTGGTGGGGGCGCCGGAGACGTTGGAGTTGTGCCGGAGCATCCGTAAAACCCATGCGGAACTCCCGTCCGAGCGGGTGCGCGAAGAATGGTTCAAGTGGGCCAGCCGCAGCGTGAAGCCGTCGCTCGGCCTCAGGTTTCTCGCCGACTCGGGCTGGATCGAGAACTATCCGGAACTCGAGGCCATGATGCGCACGCCGCAGGATCCGGAGTGGCATCCGGAAGGGAACGTGTTCGTCCATACGGGCCATTGTCTGGATGCGTTGGTCGGCTTGGAAGAATGGCAGAAGGCCGATGAAACCGGGCGAATCGTCCTGTCGCTCGCCGTTCTGCTCCACGATGTGGGCAAACCGCAGGTCACGCACGAAGCCGAACGACATGGACGCATCCGGATCGTTTCCCCGGGCCACGAGGAGGTCGGCGTGACGGTGGCCGAGGATTTTTTCAACCGGCTCGGCCTTCCCAACGTGATGCGTGACCGTGTGCCTCCGCTGATCCGGAACCACATGGCGTGTCATCGCGATTGGACCGGCCATGCCGTGCGCAAACTGGCGCGGCGCCTGGAGCCTGAGAACATTGCGGACCTGTGCTCGGTGATGACGGCCGACCACATGGGACGTCCGCCGCGCCCGGCCATCGTGCCGCTCGGGGTCGTGGAACTGCTCCAACACGCGGATGAACTCCGGCTTAAGGATTCCGCGCCGAAACCGATCCTCCTCGGCCGTCACCTGCTCGAACTTGGATGGCAGCCGGGAGAGGCGATGGGCGAGATGTTGAAGGCCGCTTTTGAAGCCCAACTGGAGGGCGCGTTCCACGACGTGGACGGAGCGAAGAGCTGGGTGGCCGGGAAGACACCGTAGGCCGGGACCGAGCGCCTACTGCGCCGCAGCGCGAGTGAGACGGTCGCGCACGGCCTGCCATCCGGGAGTTTCTGGCGGCATCTCCACGAGGATCACTTCAGCGCCCAAATCGTCGCAGCGATGCAACGCGGCGTAGAGCGCGCGTGCATAGGCTTCCGGGTCGTCGGGAACGACGACGACGCGCGTTGGGTCCGGGATGTTCATGGGCACCACGTGGACGACAATCACATGGACCTTTGACGGGGGCACACCCGTCTCGAGGATCAAGCGGTCGAGGTCCGGCTCCGTCTTCCAGTGGGTCAGGATCATCCGGGCCCTGGGCGAATAGTGTTTGGCCAGCTGCCCGGGGCTCTTCAGGGAAACAGCTTCGGTCGCGGAGGCCGTAGCGCGGGTGCCGTCGATGATCCCAAATGGCTTCAAGTCTTCGGCCGTGACCATGCCGGGCCGGAGGATCTGGGGAGGCGTCGAGGTGAGGTCGACGACGGTGGATTCGACGCCGACCTGGCATTGGCCGCCGTCCACGATCAGTCGGAGCTTTTCACGGAGATGCCGCGCGACGTGGTCGGCGTTGGTCGGAGAGATCTGGTTCGATGGATTTGCGCTCGGCGCCGCGAGCGGGAGTCCGGAGCGGCGCATGACGGCGAGCATGAAGGGATGGCTCGGCCAGCGGATACCAACCGTGTCGCCTCCCGCCGTGACGATGTCCGGAATCCTGTCGGAGCGAGGCAGGATCAGGGTCAACGGTCCCGGCCAAAACGCTGCCGCCAGTCGGGCTGCGATCTCGGGCCATTCGCGAACGCAGGAGCGCGCCATCGCGAGATCGGCGACGTGGACGATGATGGGATTGTGAGCGGGGCGGCCCTTGGTTTCGTAGATCTTCCCGACGGCGGCGGGATCCAGGGCGTTGGCGGCGAGGCCGTAGACGGTTTCCGTCGGGAGCGCGACGACGTCGCCGGCGGCAAGCAGGCCAGCGGCCCGTTCGACGGCAGCGTCGAATAGGGCGGGTGTGTGCGTGGAAAGAATCTGGGCCGTGGCGTGACCGCTCATGGAGCGTTCACGTTGGGCTGCGGAGGGGAAGCCGGGCAATGGGGAACTGCGGTCGCTGACTGGGGAACCGGATCACTGGTCCTTGGTCGGTTTGCCGCCACCCTTGCCGGGGCCACCATCGCCGGGGCCGCCACGCTTGCCTCCGGGACCACCCCGTTTCCCGCCGTTCTTCGAAACCCATTCCTGCCGACCCTTCTCCATTTTCTCGAGCAGCGGCTTCTGCTCTTCGTTGACCAGGGCCAGGACGGAGGTGTGGAACTTCTGGAAGATCTGTTCGGTTTCCTTGATCCCGTTGACCCGGACCAGTTCCACGTCCTTGCCCAACTGGATCACCATCGGGTTGATGGCGTTCGACTGGGATTCGGTCAGGCCAACGTCCTTGCACAGTTTGCCCATCATGAACTTCTCGAAAGACCACTCCTTGTGGTCCGGAGGCGGGCCGGTGCGCTCGGACCGGCGTGAATCGTTCGGGTTGGCGGTTGTCGGAGGCGTCAAAGCCGACGTCGCCAACGAGCCCGCCAGGGCGCCCACGGCGAACATGCCGGCGAGGCTGGAGATGAACTTGGCTTTCGAGATCGTGCTCATGGGGTCGAGACAAACATCTGGTTCATCGGAATGTCGGCGAAGGCCATTTCATTCGCCGGCATCTGGGCCGCTGAATCGGACTGCGGTCCTACGGGATGGGCGAAGTAGAGCGCGGCCGAGGCCATGACGATGAGGGACGCGCTGGCGAATGCGCCCCGGATTACGGGCAGGAGCCAGCCGGGTTCGGCGGCCGGGGCCACCCTGCGCAGGCTGGCGAGGACGCGCTGCTCGAGGGTCCAGGGCACGGTCGAGTCATCGGCGGCGGGCGCGTTGCGGCGGGCTTCGGCGGCGGACCGCAGGAGGCGGTCGAGTTGGTCTTGTTCGTTTTTCATGGCGACCTTTCGGCGAGCAGTTTCTTCAAAGCTTTGCGCAGTTTATGTCTGGCCCGGAAGGCGCGCACCTTCACGAGGGCTCCACTCCAACCCGTCATTTCCTGGATTTCGGCCACCGACCGGCCTTCCAGATGGAGCGCCTGCAATACGAGACGATCCTCCGGCGACAAGGTTTCCATCAATTTTGTCACCAGCTCCGACGATCCGGCCTGGTGGGCCGCATCCAGTTCATCGGACGTTGCCGCCAGGTTTTCAACCACAACCTGTTCTTCCTCGCCCAAGTCGGCGAAACGCCACTCCGGACGGCTGGCCTCCGCCTTGATTGCCGAGAGGCAGGTGTTCACCGCGACCCGTGACACCCAGTGCGTGAAGGGAACCTTCCCCTCATACTGCTCAAGGCGGGTAAACACCTTGGTATAGATCATCTGGGCCAGATCCTCCTCCTCCATGCGCCGCGCGCGATGGGAGCGGACGATCTTCATCACCAGCGGATGCAGATGCTGCATCAGGGCACGGACCGACGCTTCGTCGCCCTTTCGGACTCGATCGAGACATTCGGCGACGTTCAGTTCGTCTTCGGTCATGCATGCCGCCGGAGCGGCTGGTTCCGCGAGTGTCGGAGCCCGCCACTGACCTGACAAGGAGGCGATGGCCACCATGCCGGAGAAGACAGCGGGATCGCCAGATGGTTACGCGTTTGTTTTCAGCCGATCGGCGACCTCGGCGGGTGGGGCCACCAGGATTTCGGTGTTCCGATTTCGGGTTTCGGTTTTAACGTCGGGGCGTGCTTCTGCCATTGATCGAAAGCCTTGAGACCGGCGCTTCCCTCGCGGCCGGGGATTTTGGGCCTGTTGTGGCCGCTCTTGTCGATGAAACGGTCACGGCGAATGAGAAGGCCGATTTCCTCGCGGCCCTCGCCAAAAAGGGCGAAACCGCCGCTGAGATCGCCGGTCTGGCCCGGGAGTTGGGCCGTCTGTCTATCCGGCCGGAATTGCCGGCCGCGCTTCGGGGTATCGACATCCTCGACGTCTGCGGCACGGGGGGTGACCACCTCAACACCTTCAACATCTCCACCACCGTGGCGATCCTGTGTGCGGGGGCCGGGGTGGTGGTGGCCAAACACGGCAACCGGGCCGTGACCTCCCAGTCCGGCAGCGCGGATGTCCTGGAAGCCCTTGGAATACGGATCGACCTGGGTCCGGACGAAGCGGTCGCCCGGCTCGCTGATCACGGTTTCGCCTTCTTCTTCGCTCCCAAGTTCCATCCCGCGTTCCGGCACATCGCACCCGCGCGCAAGCTCTGCGCCGAGCGCGGCCAGCGGACGATCTTCAACTTCCTCGGGCCTCTGTTGAATCCGGTCCGGCCGAGCGTCCAGTTGATGGGTGTGTCGCGGCCCGAGCTTTGCGAGCCCATTGCCGAGGTGCTGCGGGAGTTGGGCGTCCGCCGCGCGATGGTGGTCAGCGGCTCGGTGCCCGACGCGGGGCAGACGCGATCATTGGACGAATTGTCCGTCCTCGGGTCCAACCGCATCGCGGAGTTCTACCACGACCGCGCGTTGCTCCTGTCCGATGAGGCTTTCGGGATGCTGCCGTTGCGGCCGGCGTCCCTCGCGGATCTGCGTGGCGGAGATCGGGTGGCGAACGCGGAGATCATCCGGCAAATCCTGGGCGGAGAAGAACGTGGGCCCAAGCGCGACGCCGTCCTCTTGAATGCCGCGGCGGCGCTCTTCGTGGCGGGCAAGGCCCGGTCGATGATGGAGGGATGGGAACTCGCGGCGGAAGTGATCGACTCCGGGCGTGCGGCCGCGAAACTAAAGCAGCTGTGCGGGTGTTGAACCTGCGGACGCTGGTCCGGTCCACACCATGTATTTCAACGTCATCGGCCCCGATCTCCGCGAATACGAACTGATCGACGCGGCCACGCTCCGGCGATGGGTGCGGCAGCGCCGGTTGGACCTGGCTTCGCCGGCCAAGGAATTCGGCGACACCGGTTGGCGCACGGTGGGCGACTTTCCAAGCTCCCTCGAGGAGCCGCCTCCACCGGTTCCCGAAGCGGCCGGCCCGCCGCCTGTGCCGGGCGCGCCCCCGGCTTTGCGGATGGCCGATGGCGTTCCCGTGATCCCCCCGATGGAGTTTGACCGGCCGCCCCCGAGCTACCTGCTCGCGTCCGTGATGGCCTCGTTGTTCCTCCTGAGCTGCTTTCCCGCCGGACTCTTTGCGCTTTGGTTTTCGCTGGCCGTCGGTCGGCGCTGGCGAGCCGGGGACAGGGAAGGGGCCGAACGCGCCTCCTTCTGGGCCCGCGCATGGTGCCTGCTGACGTTGTGCGTCGGATTTCCCATCGCCCTGCTCGCATGGTGGCTGTCCGCCAAACTAGGAGGGCTCCTCTGATGGCCGATTCTTTCAACAAGACGCAGCTGATGCTCCGGCTCCGCCCGAAACAGCCGCTGAACCGGATCGAGGCCTGGGTGTGTCTGGCGGTCAATGTCCTCGCCTGTCCGGGACTTGGGACCTGGTATGCGCGACGATGGGCAGGGTATCCGCAGCTGGTCCTGATGGGATCGGCGTTCGGCATGTATCTGGGGATCGTGGCTTGGATGATGCGCAAGGTTTACGACCAGCCGGACGTATCCCCCATGTCTCCTGAAGTTATCCTTTGGCTGAAAATCTTTGGGACTCTGTTCGGGGCCGCGTGGGTCTGGTCGCTCCTGAGCAGCATCTGGATCATCTCGCGGACGCTTCCGATGCGGCGGCCAACCCGACGGTGATGCGAGCCGTTCGTTTGCGGACGGACGGGGCAGCCCCGGAGAAGGATGACAGTCCGCGGCCGGTGTGCGATTGGTTGTCCATGGCCAAACTGTCCAGCGCTCAGATCAAATCCGCTCTCGTCGCCGTGCCCAATTGGAAGCGGGAAGGGCGCTCCATCGTCCGATTGTTCAAGTTCAAGGATTTCATCGTCGCCGTGCGGTTCGTGAATGCGGTGGCGAAGCTGGCCGAGAAGGCGGCGCACCATCCCGACATCGACATCCGGTGGAACAAGGTTTCCCTCCTGCTCACGACCCATGACGCGGGTGGATTGACCGAGAAGGATTTTACCCTCGCTGCGAAGTGTGACGCTGCTTCGGCCAAACTTTAGGCGAGCCTTGTCCGTTCCCATGGCGTCTCCGGCCCAGTCCGCCCGCGCACTTTTTCGAAGCCATTTCGGCTCGCTGCCGGTGCATGTCGTCGTGGCGCCGGGGCGCGTGGAGATCCTCGGCAACCACACCGACTACAATGGCGGGCTCGTGCTCGCCGCGGCGATCGACAGATCCCTGGCTATGGCCGTTTCGCCGCGTCAGGACGGCCGTGTGGAAATCGTCAGCGACCGATACGCCGGGGCGGTTTCGTTTCTGGCCGATGATGCGACCCACGACCCGGCGTCGACATGGACGGGCTATGTGAAGGGCGTTCTTGCGTCTCTCGGACGGCGCGGAATTCCTCCCCGCGGGTTCAATGCCGCGGTCGCGGCCGATCTTCCGGCGGGTGCCGGACTGAGCAGTTCGGCGGCGTTGACGACGGCTACTCTGCTGGCCTACCGGCAGATGTTTCCATTCTCGTTGCAGAGCGGTGTCGCTGCGCCAAAGCAGGACCGGAACGGCCGTGTGCCGTCGCCGAGTGTGCCGGAGCGGCTGGAGTTCGCGCGGCTCTGTCAGCAGGCGGAAAGTGAGTTCGCCGGCGTGAACTGCGGTCTGCTGGATCCCCTGACGATCCTGTCGGGCCGCGAGGGCTGCGCGCTCGAACTCGATTTCCTCCATCTCACGGTCACACCCGTGCCGCTGCCACCCGAAGCCGTGTTGATGCTGGCCCCGACGGGCGTCCAGCACTCGCTGGCCGACAGCGCCTACAACGAACTCCGGGCTGCGTGCGAGGAAGCCGCCGGCGTTCTTGGGGTCGGCGTCCTGCGGACGGCCGACATGGGCCGGCTGGACGCTGCGAAAGCGCGGCTCAGCCCCCGGGCGGCGGCCGTGGCTGAACACGTGATAGCCGAGAATGCGCGTGTCGCCCGGGCCACACGGGCTCTTCAGCAAGGCGCTGCCGGGGAGTTCGGCCAACTGCTGTTCCAAAGCCACGCCAGCTCGCGCGACCTGCTGGGGAACAGCTGTCCGGAGCTGGATGCGATGGTCGAGCTGGCTCAGATGGATTCGCGCTGTCTCGGCGCCCGACTGACCGGCGGCGGTTTCGGCGGTGCGACGATGCACCTTGTGAAGGCGGAGGAAGCCATCGGCTACAAGCGCTGGCTCACGGAGCAGTTCTACGAACGCACCGGCCGAACGACGGAGCCATTCATTTGCCGAGCGGTGGCCGGGGCAGGCTGACACGCAACGCAACCAGCCCGTGAGGGCTGAACGTGGATAGCCGCAGGTGAAACCTGCGGTATCCGGGAGTGGCAAAATTCGACCCCATCCGGGGTCGAACCCTCACCCAATCTCAAAACCGCAGGTTTCACCTGCGGCTATTCACGTTGGACCTCTTCGAGGTCCGCCTAGCCGAGGATCTCCTTCAACGCCGTCAGGCATCGTTCGTTCTCGGCTGGCGAGCCGACGGAGATGCGGAGCCATTCTGGCAGCTGGTATCCGGCCATTGGGCGCGTGATAACACCGCGCTTCTGGAGTTCGTTGAAGACCTTGGCGCCGTCGCCCACGCGGATCAGGACGAAGTTCGCCGCGCTCGGGATAAACTCCAGCTTCATGGCCTTGAAGGCGGACTCGAAGAATTCCACGCCGGCCGCGTTGTTCGCTTTGGTGGCGGCGAAATGTTCCGCGTCGTCGAGGGCGGCCATGGCTCCGGCCTGGGCGATGGAGTTGATGTTGAAGGGCTGCCGGATCTTCTCGAGGGCGCCAATGATCTCGGGCGAAGCGATGCCGTAGCCGAGACGAAGTCCGGCAAGGCCGAAGATCTTCGAGAACGTCCGCATGAGGATCAGGTTCTTCATCTGCCCGTCGCGGATCAGCGGGACGAGGTTCACCGCGTCGTCGAGGAACTCGATATAGGCCTCGTCCATCACAAGAAGCACGTGGTCGGGAACGCTGTTCACCAGTTCCACGATCTCGGCGCGGCTGGCGAGGGTGCCGGTCGGGTTGTTCGGATTGGCCACGAACATCACTCGCGTCTGCGGCGTGATGGCTTTCACCATGGCCTTCAGGTCGTGGCCCAGGTTCTTGGCCGGAACCGTGATCAGGTTCGCGCCGAAGAGGCTCGTGACGATCGGATAGACGGCGAAGCAATACTGCGAGACGACGACGTCGACGCCCGGCCCCATGAAGGCGTGCCCGACGAACTCGATTATCTCGTTGGAGCCGTTGCCGAGGATGATATTGGCGGTTTCGACGCCGATCTTCCCGGCCAGCTTCTGTTTCAGGTAGAAGGCGTTTCCATCCGGGTAGAGATGGAGGTTCTTCAGCACATGCTCCATCGCGGCGAGTGCCTTGGGCGACGGCCCGAGCGGGTTCTCGTTCGAGGCCAGCTTGATGATGGAGGCGGCGGGAAGGCCGAGTTCACGGGCGACTTCCTCGATAGGACGGCCGGCCTGGTAGACGGGAAGCGTGGCGAGCTGGGGATTGAATTGGAGGGGCATGGCTTGGGGAAGTTGGTTTCGTTCTCCTACTCGTTCTCTTTCTCGACCTCGTTTTTCGAGAACGAGAAGGAGGATGAGTGCGAGAAAGAGGGTTCGTCTAGAGCGCCTTCACGATCCGATCCACATCGACGTGCTTGGCGATGATGTCGCGGATGAGGGCGATTTTCTCGGCGTCGGTCGGTCTCGTTTTGACCGTGAGATCGTGGACGCGGCTGGCGACCTGGTAGGTTTCCTCCTTGGCCAGCAGCACGGGGAAGGGCATGCGGCGGATCAGGTCGAGGACGCCGTTCTTCGGTCGGATGCCACCCGTCAACAGCAGGCCGGATAGTTTGTCCCCGTGGGGTTCACCGGCCCAGGCGGCGGCGGCGATGATCACATCGTCCCGGTCGCCGGGGGTGATGAGCAGGGCGCCGTCCTTGAAATGTTTGGTGGCGTTCTTGGCCGACATCGCGCCGACCACGATGCTGCGGATGATGGAGGTGGATGGGCCGCCTTGATGGAGCATCTCGGTCGACAACTCCTCCTGCACGAGCTGGATCGTGGGGCTGGACAGGGTCGGCTGGTAGGGAAGGACGCCGAGAAGGTCGAGACCCTTGCGCTTCAAGCCACGTCGGGCGAACTCGGTGATGTAGTCGATCTTGTCCGGGAGGACCTTGTTCAGGATGACGCCGATGACCTCGACGCCCTCCTGCTTGAAGAGCGCCTGGTTGAGCGAGACTTCGTCGATGGGTTTCCCGATGCCGCCCTGGCTGACGATGATCGCTTTCGCGCCGAGAACCTTCGCGACCTGGGCGTTCGAGAGGTCGAAGACGGAGCCGACTCCGGCGTGGCCAGATCCTTCGCACAGAACGAAGTCCTTTTCCCAGGCGACGCGGTCGAATCCCTTCTGGATCTTGCGGACCAGCGCTTCGTTGTTCGACGCCTGGAGATATTTGCGCGTGAAGTCCGGCTCAATGGCGATGGGGCTCATGGCCGTCAACGGGCAGTTGAGCTGGTAGACTTGGTCCATCAGCACGGTGTCCTCGTCGATCTTGTTCTCCTCGATCTCCACGAAGCGCTGGCCGACGGGCTTGATGTAGCCGACGCGGGGGAACGTCTTCTGGAGCGCGGAGAGCAGGCCAAGCGACGTGGTGGTTTTACCGTCGTTCTGGCGGGTGGCGGCAATGAAGACGCGGGGCGTGGAGGTGTTCATCGTCTCGGAATAAGGGGGCGGAAACGTCTCCTGACTGGGGGGTTATTCGTCGCCGGGCAGCACGCGACCGGCTTCCGGATACAGCCTGGAATACTCGATCGACTGCAGGCCGATGATGGCGGCGACACCGAGGATATCGTGCGCGGAAGCACCGCGGGAAACATCGGACGCGGGACGGTCCAGCCCGAGGAGGATCTGGCCGTAGGCGTTGGCGCGGGCCATGTGCTGGACGAGCTTGGAGGCGATGTTGCCGGAGTTCAGATCCGGGAAAACGAGCACGTTGGCGCGGCCAGCCACCTTGCTGTCGGGCAGCTTGCGCTGGGCGATCTCGGGAATGATCGCCGCGTCGACCTGGAGTTCGCCGTCAAAATCCGCTTCCAACCCGATCTCCTGCGCGCGCTGCTGCGCCAGGGCCGTGGCGGCCTGCATCTTACCGATCGTGGGCGCGGTGGCGCTGCCCTTGGTGGAGTAGGAGAGAAGCGCGACGCGGGCGCGCTGGCCGATGAGCTGACGGGCCAGGCGCGCGGTGGAAATCGCGATGTCGGTGAGCTGGTCCACCGTGGGTTCCGGGATGACGCCACAGTCCGCCATGAAGATGACGCCGCTGTCGCCGAACTTCGTGTCCTCCACCTCCATCACCATGCAACTCGACGCGGTCGTGGCCTTCGGGGCGACCTTGATGATCTGGAAGAGCGGACGCAGCACGCTGCCGGAAACTTCGCTCGTGCCCGAGATGAAGCCATCGGCCTGGTGCATGGCGACCATCATCGCGCCGAAATAGTTCGGCTTGAGCATGGCGTCGCGGGCCTCGCGTTCCTTGATGCCCTTCGAGCGGCGAAGCTTTTCGAACCGGCGGACGAAGCCGTCCAGTTCCTCGCTTTCGGCGGGGTTCGTGATGCGCACTCCTTCGAGCGAGACGTTCAGCCGTTCGGCCGCTTCTTTGACCTTGGACCGGTCGCCGAGGAGGATCGGGACACCGAGGCGGAGCGAATAGAACTGCCGGGCCGCCTGGATCACCCGCGGCTCGGTGCCTTCCGGGAACACGATGCGTTTGGGATGCCGCTGGAGTTTCTCGATCACACTGCCGATGAAGCGCATTGCTGGTGCTTAAAGGAGCGTCCATCAAACTGCAATCTGCATCCTTGGCGGGGTCCTGATCGTTCTTGGAAACTTCACGCCCCTGGCGTTTGCTGGGGTCGGATCATGAGCCTGCCACCCGTCATCCTCGCTTCCGCTTCGCCGAGACGGAAGGAACTGCTCGAGCACATCGGGATCGCCTTCGCCGTCGTCCCCAGCCATACGGCGGAATCCGAGACCGAGATGCTGACCGCGGCCGAGATCGCGCAGCTCAACGCCTACCGGAAAGCCCGCGTCATCGCCAAACAACACCCTGACGCCCTCGTCATCGGTGTCGACACGGTGGTGGCGCTAGGCACGCGGCTCTTCGCCAAGCCCGTCGACCTGGCCGATGCCGAACGAATGCTCGCCGAACTCTCAGGGAAATCCCACGAAGTCGTCTCCGGCGTCTGCCTGATCCACCTCCGGAAACACCGCCAGGTTCTCTTTTCAGATCACACCGAGGTCACTTTCCGGCCGCTGAACCGCGCCCAGATCCGGCGTTACCTCTCGTTCATCAAGCCGCTCGACAAGGCCGGCGCCTACGCCATCCAGGACCATGGCGAACTGATTGTGGAACGGGTGGATGGTTCGTTGACGAATGTGGTGGGGCTGCCTTTGGCCAAGCTGGAAGAGGAGTTGGAACGGTTCCAGAACTGAGCCGAAGCGCCGAAGGCGCAGGCTGAAATTAGCCGGTAGGGCTGGCTCGCCGAGCCGGCCCTGTCTGCAGGCGAAGCCTGCGCGAGCAAAGCGAGCATTTCCGGCTGAAGCTCGCAATTGATCGGAGATGCTCACGTTGTTCGCCTCGCTCCGCTCGTTCAAGGGACGGCTGGGCCAGCCGTC
>JAYUUX010000236.1:0-4355 GCA_043754645.1 Verrucomicrobiales bacterium
TTGACGGCGGCGTCCAGCATGATGCGGGCGATGGCCTGGTTGGAGTAGATGGCCTCCTTGCCGCCGCGGAGGATGGTGGCGTTGCCGCTCTTGAAGCAAAGGCTCGCGGCGTCGGCCGTCACGTTGGGACGCGATTCGTAGATGATGACGATGACGCCGATGGGGACGGAAACCTTGCGGAGCTTCAGGCCGTTCGGGCGGACGCGTTCGTCGAGCAGCTTGCCCGTGGGATCGGGGAGGGCGGCGACTTCGCGGAGACCGGTGGCCATGGCGGCGACGCGTTTGTCGTTCAGGTTGAGCCGATCAAGCATCGCCGCGCTCAGACCGGCCTTCGCCCCGTTTTCCATGTCGATGGCGTTGGCGCCCTGGATGGCCGGGCGGCTGGCTTCAATCGCATCGGCCATGGCCAGCAGGACGCGGTTCTTGTCGCCCGCGGTCAACTGCGCGAGCGCGCGAGAAGCGGCCTTGGCCTTCTGCCCAAGCACCGCCATCTGTTCCAGCAACGTCATGCGGGCAAGGCTAGGGCATGACGGCGAACTGGCAAGAGCCCGGCATTGGACCCACGAGCGACACCGGGGCATTGCATCGGGATGGCGGAGTGGAACGTGGCTGCTTCAAGGGAGAGCAGTGCATCTTGCCTGCCCGGTAAACCCCCGCGATGAAACCCAACGGTCGCGGGTGTCGAGACCTTCGCCGGTGCGGGAACCTTGGTCGCACGGGGGCAGGCTGGAAGACCGCCCTACCCGGAACCGCGCCGTTCAGGCTCGGGCGTTCAGCCTGCCCGGTGGAGCATCTGCCGGAGATGCCACTGGGTTTCCTCCTGGAAGGCGTTGCGGCTCGGGTAGGCCATGAGCGCGCCTTTGTCCCGGGCGGTCAAACCACCCCGGTTCAACCACGCGTGGGGAGCATGGCCGGAGACTTTCTGGATGAGTTCGAGAAAGGCGTTGGGCAGCTCCCCGCCGCAGGGACGGCCGAGGACGTGCGAAAGAAGGGTTTCATCGGCCTCCAACGTGTAGCGGGCCACGCCGCGCGTGAGGATCAGGTCGATGATGCGTTTCTCGACCGTAACTGTGCGGCGGGTCGACTCCACGGCTTCCGGGTCGTCGAACGACATGCCGCTCGCGGACAAAGGCAGATCGTCCGCGTCATACCAGGTCCCAGGCAGCCTAATTCTCCCTCCCCAATCTCCTCTGCCGACAGCCCGGTTAACCCTCGTGAACTCCTTCTCCTCCTCCATCGGCACAAGTCCCGCGCAAACGAGCGCGACGTGGCCCCAGTCCAAGCCGAACTTCCTCCCCAGCGGATCGTAGATGATCAGCTCGTCCGGCCGCAGTTCGATGCGTTTGACGAACTTGGTCGCCGGCAGCTCGGGCAGATGCCGGTTCTCCACGACATCGACGGTGACCCCTTCCGCGGCGAGTGCTTCATACACGGCGATGGCGTCCTCGTATGAAAGATTGCGGAACAGAATTCCAAAGGCGTCACGCAAGATGATGGACGCATCGGCCGGAGTGAGGAACGAGACGCGTGTGAAGGCTCGGCGCACCGCCTCCGCTCCCGGCTTCTTGAGGCTTGTCTGGAGAATCGAGTAACGGCTCATAACCGCCCGTGAGAATGCCGGGCCGCCCTAGGATTTCCCGTAGAATTTCCCCGGGGTCTTTCCATGACGGCGTAGGCTTCAGGAACCTCCGCCCGCCTTCGTGGAATGCCGCAGGCCCCATTGTATCTCCTCATGGTAGGCGTTGCGCGACGGGTAGGCCAGCAGCGCTCCGAAATTACGGGCCAGCACCGCGCCCCGGTTTAGCCAGGCATTCGGAACGGCGGACGACACGCGCCACACAAAATCAAGGAACGCGGGCCGGACTTGGCCACGGCATGGGCGCTTCAAGGCGTGGGTCAGCAAGGCCTCCTCCGCCAGCAGGGTGTGGCGTTCCGAACCGCCGGCCAGAACGATGTCCACCGTGTTCCGCTCCACGTCCTCAGCGCGCGTCGAGCTGGGCCCGGCGCCGAGGCCGGTTCCCAGCACGCCGCCCCATGGGGAATGGGAGTCCACCAGGAAATCGCTGTCGAACACCCCTGCACCCGTCGGCGGCGCCACCATCCGCTCGACCCGCACCGGCACCGCACCCGCCGCCAGAAGCTCGATGCGATCCCACTCGACGAGGGTTTCCCGGCCGATGACATCGTGGATGCAGATGCCCTGCTCCAGCAGCTCGACTCTCCGGGAAAGGTGCGTCGGGGGCAGGATCGGCAGGGAGTCCGCCGCGATGATCTCCGTGTCCACGCCCTCGGCGGACAACGCCTCCTGCACGGCCTCGGCATCGACGAACGACAGGTCTTTGAGCAGGACTCCGAAGGCGTCGCGGACCACGATGAAGGCGTCTTGCCGGGTGAGGAACTTCACGCGGGCAAAGGCCCTCTGCACGGAGCGGGGCTCCACCGGCTCCAGACTGGTCTGTAGGACATGGTATTTGAGCATGTCCGGGACCCTCGTCTGCGGGCCTCAGGATTTCCCGTAGAATTTCGTGACCGCTTTTCCAAGCCGCCGCACCCCCTCGCGGATCGCGTCCTCGGACGCGCCGCCGAAGGTCAGGCGCATCTCGTTGGCCGGACGCGGGCGCGATTTGTCCTCGGCGTAGCAGACTTCGCCGGGCACGTAGAGCACCTCGGCGTCGAGCGCGGCTTGGAAGAATTTCCCCTTTTGTCCGGCCTTCGCGTGCTTGGGCAATGCGGTCCAGACATAGAGCCCGCCGCTGGGTTTCAGCCACGAACAGCTCGACGGCAAATGTTCCTCCAGCGCATGGACCATCACGGCGGCCTTGGTCGCATAACGCTTCCGCAACATGGCGACGTGTTTGGCGTAGATGCCGGTCTGGATGCTGCGCGCGACGATCTGCTGGAGGAGGTTCGCCGTCCCGAAGTCGTGGTTGCCCTTGAGGCGCAGGCAGACGGTCTGGAGCGCCTCGGGCATCAGGCCGAAGCCCACGCGGATGCCGGTCGCGAAGGGTTTGCTGTAGGTGCCCGCGTAGATGACGCGCTCGGCGGCGCCGGGTTCCGCGAGCAACGACGGCACGTCGTCGCCTTCAAAGCGCAGCTCGCGATAGGCCGCGTCTTCCAGCAGGTAGATCGGATGGCCGGCGGCGCGTTCGTAGCGGCGCAGCAGCTTGAGCGCGGCGGCCTTCTTGGCCCGGCTGGTCGTGACGGAGCTGGGGTTCTGGTAGTAGCTGACGAGGTAGAGGAACTTCAGCTTCTTGATCTCGCCGGACTTCTTCAGCCGCTCCAACTGCGCCTCCAACGAATCGAGGTCGAGGCCGTCCGGATCAAGCTTCACGCCGCGGCAATCGATGGCGCGGCTCTGGGCGATGCCGAGAAAGACGAAGTAGGTCGGGTCTTCCACGAGCACGATGTCGCCCTCGTCGCAGAGCGCTTCGCAGGTGAGATAAAGGAGCTGCTGCGAACCGTGCGTCAGGATCATCCGTTCCGGCGCGTAGGCGGAGACATCCAACGAGGTGGCGGAAACCGCGCTGCGGTTTCCGGCCGAGTCGCAGCGCGACTCGGCCCACCTGGCCACGGCGGCCTGGTCCTGTTGCAGGAGGCGGAGGCTGGTGAGTTCGCGCAGGACCGGATCGCCCTGGGTGGTGCCGTATTGCAGGGCGGCCTTGCCGCGCTTCGAATCGCCGAGGATGTCGGTGAGGAGCGAAAGCGTCTCGGTGTTCGGCAGCGTTTCCTGGTCGGTGAACCCGGCGGCGAGGGAGATGAGCTTCGGACGCGACAGGGCGAGGATCATCAACCACGTGATCGGCGGCGCATCGGAACGGCGACCCAGGGCGGACAAGGCGGACTTGCTGCGGCTACTCATGACCGGCGGACACTGGCGGAGCCCCCGCCAGCTTCAAAAGCTTTTCGGCCGGCCATCTCGGACAAGGGCTACTCGGCCACCCGCGCCCGGAAATACTGGCCGGAGCTCGAGGCGGCATTCGTCAGCACGATCGTGTTTGTCCGGGACGAGTTGGTGACGGTGGAAAGCAGGTTCCAATGGACGAGATTCGTGGACGCCTCGACGGCATAGACGCGGCTCTTGTTTCCCTCCAACGACAGGATGGGGACGCCATTGGTCCAACCGACGGGACGCAGGCGCGGCCGCTCAACCGAACTCAGGCGCGTGACCGAGAAGCGACCGTCGGCGGTCTCGAAGCTTCCTCCTACGAGAAGGTCTCCGTCCGCCAGCGGCGCGATGGCCAGGACGGAGCCGGATTGGGAAAGATCCGTGGCGAATGTGGTGTCCAAGGTCCCATCGGGTTCCAATCGAACGATTGGGCCGGCAGGTTCGCCGTTGGTCTTGAAGAGAACGCCTC
>JAYUUX010000237.1:0-5493 GCA_043754645.1 Verrucomicrobiales bacterium
CGGACAATCCGGCGAATTTGACCAAGTGGAGGGTGCCGGCCGTCAGCATTCCTGCCCGGGGATTCCTGCTGGTGTTCGCTTCGGGGAAGGACCGGACGAACTCCGCCCAGCAGCTCCACGCGAATTTCGGCCTGTCGGCCGGCGGCGAGTTTCTAGCCCTTGTTCAGCCGAACGGATCCACGATCGCCACCCAGTTCTCACCGCAGTATCCGGAGCAGGCGGCGGATATCTCCTACGGGTCGTTGCTCGGGACGAACTACTACTTCACCACGCCGACGCCTGGAGCCTCCAACCAGATCGGCTTCGTTGCGCGGGTCGCGGATACGAAGTTCAGCGCGGACCGCGGGTTTTTTTCGAACGCCTTTTCGCTCGTGATCACCTCGGCGACGCCGGGCGTGGCCATCCGCTATACCACCAACGGTTCGGCGCCCACCCTCACGAACGGGCTCACCTACTCCGGTGCAATCGCCGTAAACCGCACGATGACGGTCCGTGCGGCCGCCTTTCGGAGCGGCTACATCGCTTCGAATGCCGATACCCATTCCTACATTTTCCCGGGCACCGTCCTCACCCAGTCCCCCGACGGAACGGAGCCCTGGAGCGAATGGCCGGCACCGCGCACCTCGGGCGGGCAGGTCTACGACTATGGCATGGATCCGGAAGTGGTGACCAACGTCGCCTATCGCGCGCAGATGACGAACGCGCTGCTGGCGTTGCCCAGTTTCAGCATCGTGATGGATCTGGACGACCTGTTCGATCCCGCCACTGGCATCTATGCGAACCCACGGAGCGATGAACGACCCTGGGAGCGGCCCGCGTCGGCCGAGTTGGTCTTTCCAGATGGCAGGAAGGGATTCCAAATCGATTGCGGGATCCGCATCCGGGGCGGTTTCAGCCGCAGCCCCGACAATCCGAAGCATGCCCTCCGGCTGTTTTTCCGCGAGGAATATGGCGCTTCCAAGCTGGAGTTCCCGCTGTTCGGTGACCGCGGTTCGGACAAGTTCGACAAGATCGACCTGCGCACCTTCCAGAACTATTCGTGGAGCTTCCAGAACGACACGCGGATGATCTGCGTGCGGGACATGTTTTCGCGCGAAGTCCAGCTGGCGATGAACCGTCCGGCGACCCGCGGGGACTTCTACCACCTCTACATCAACGGCCAATACTGGGGCATCTACAACACCGAGGAACGTGCCGACGCCAGCTACGGCGAGAACTACCTGGGCGGATCCCAGGAGGAATACGACGCGGTTAAGATCGATCCCGACCTGGGCTACGTCGTCGAGGCCACGGATGGAACCCTCGATGCGTGGTTCCGGCTCTGGCAGAACGCGACCAACGGTCTGGCCAGCAACACGGCCTACTTCCGCGTCCAAGGGCGCAACGCCGACGGCACCGGAAACGCGGCCTACGAGAACCTCCTCGATGTCCCGTCGCTCATCGACTACATGCTTGTCATCCTCTACGGCGGCAACATCGACGCCCCCATTTCCGCCTTTCTGGGCAATCAATCCCCGAACAACTGGTTTGGCATCCGTCGCACGAACGGACTCTCGGGAGGCTTCCAGTTCTTCGCCCACGACGCGGAACATACGATGGTCAACGTCAACGAGGACCGGACCGGGCCGTGGGCGGCCGGCGACCCCTCGCTGGGTTCGACGTTTGGGAAAAGCAATCCCCAGTATCTCTGGCAGCAGTTGTTGGCGAATGCGGAGTTCCGGGTCCTCGTGGCCGACCATGTGCAGCGCCACTTCTTCGACGCGGGAGTTCTCTCCACTGCGGGCGCCCGGGCGAGAATGTCGGCCTACAGCAATGTCCTCGACCTCCCGATCATCGCCGAGTCCGCACGCTGGGGCGATGCCAAGACGGTGACGCCGCATAACCAGCAGACGTGGCGGAACGCGTTCCGGGACGTCGTCAACGGCTTCATCAACGTGCGGACCACGAACGTCCTCAACCAGCTCCGCGCCGATGGAATTTTTCCAACCAACGTGTTCGCGCCCGTCCCCAGCCAGGCTGGCGGGGTTGTCACGAACGGATACCCCCTCGTCCTCTCTGCCCAAGCTGGAACGGTCCACTACACGGTGGATGGGACCGATCCCCGGCTGATCGGTGGAGGCGTTTCGGCGGCCGCCCGCATATATTCCGCGGCTCTTCCCATCACCGAAGGCGTGAGGCTCCGCGCCCGCGCCTTGAACGCGGGAAACTGGAGTCCGGCCACGGATGTGACGTTCTTCATCCAGCAGTCGTTCACGCAGCTGCTGGTCAGCGAAATCATGTATCATCCCGCCGCGACAAACGGTCTCGACGGCGACGAGTTCGAATTCATCGAGCTGAAGAACGTCGCAGGGACCGCGCTCGATCTTGGCGGCGTCCGCCTGACCAACGCGATCAACTTCGTTTTCCCGCCGGGCTCCCGCGTGGAGCCGGGCCAGTTCATCGTCCTCGCGGCCAACCCCCCGGCCTTGACCAACCGCTATCCTGCGGTCCGTGTCTTCGGTGGCTACTCCGGGCGGCTGAACAACGCCGGCGAAACCCTTTCGCTGGTCCATGCCACGGGCGTGGAGTTCGCTTCGATCAGCTATGGAACCGGCGCACCCTGGCCTGCCGCCGCGGATGGAACGGGCTTCTCGCTTGTTCCCCTCAACGGCAATGCGACCACCAACTCGTCGGTGGCGGTGCAGTGGCGTGCGAGCGCTGCGATCGGCGGTTCGCCCGGCACCGACGACCCGGCGGTCAACATCCCGGGCATCCAGATCAGCGAAGTCCTGCTGCACACCGACCCGCCGTTGCTCGATTCCATCGAGCTGTTCAACCCGGCCCCGACCAACGTCAACGTCGGCGCCTGGTTCCTGACCGACGACCTTTCGTCCCCCAAGAAGTTCCGCATCCCGGACGCCACTTTCATTCCAGCCGGTGGCTACCTGTCCTTCGACGAAAACCAGTTCAACAACCCGCCGGGCGCGACGAACCGGTTCCGCCTCGATTCGCATGGCGACGAAGTCTTCCTGTTCTCCGCCGACGCGGCCGGCAACCTGACCGGCTACAGCGAGGGGTTCACATTTCCCGCCTCGGAAAACGGGATCTCGTTTGGTCGCATGGCCAACAGCATCGGAGCGGTCCTCTACACGCCGCAGATTTCGCGGACCTTTGGCACGGCGAACTCCGGACCGCGCATCGGACCGGTCGTCTTCAATGAAATCCGCTACGCGCCGGCCAGCGGTTTCGAGGAGTTCATCGAGCTCCGCAATCTGACCGGCACCAACGTTCCCCTCTACGACGTCGCCGCGCCGACGAATGGCTGGAAGGTCAACGGCATCGGCTGGGAATTCCCCACGGGTTCCAGCATTCCAGCCAACGGCCTCCTGCTCGTGGTCGGTTCGGATCCGGTCGCCTTCCGCAGCCGCTATGCTGTTCCCGTCAACGTGCCCGTGCATGGCCCGTTTCCCGGCAGTCTTCAGAGCGGCGGCGAGAATCTTCAGCTTCTGCGTCCGGACAAACCCGACCTGGTGACTAACGGTGTTGTGGTCACCACATTCATTCCCTACCTCGTGGCCGATGAAGTCCGCTACGACGCCTCCGCTCCGTGGCCCTCGGAAGTCGCCGGGACCGCTTCATCGCTGGAGCGCCTCAACTCCTTCGCCTTCGGCAACGAGCCCCTCAACTGGCGGGGCAGTCCGGGCAATCCGTCGCCCGGTCTCGACAACTCGGTCAACCGCCCGCCGTTGATCACGGTCCCGGGCGACCAGTCGCTGGGCGTCAGCGGCTTTCCGGTGACGCTTCCGATCACGGCCATGGTGGTCGATGAAGGAACCGTCTCGGTTCAGTGGAGCGCCGTGTCGGGCCCGGCTCCCGTTGGTTTTGTGCCGGCGAACAACCCACAGACTCAAGCCGCCTTCACCTGGCCGGGATTCTATTCGCTTCGCATCGTCGCTTCTGACGGGACTCTCTCCTCGACTTCCGCCGTCACTGTGACCATCACGCGCCAGACTCTTCCGGTGTCGCTAGTGGCGGCGGGTTCGGCGTGGAAATACCGCGACACCGGAGTGGATCTCGGGACTTCGTGGAGCGCTCCTTTGTTCGACGACTCAACTTGGTCGAGCGGACCCGCTCCTCTCGGCGGGGGTGATTCGCACATCATCACTCCGGTCACGCTGGGCCCGAGCACCAACCGTCACCCGACGATCTACTTCCGGAGGCAATTCACCGTGGTCGACAAGTCCATCATCGCGTCCTTGCGCGTCCGGTTGTTGCGGGACGACGGCGCGGTGGTCTACGTGAACAACAACGAGGCCCTTCGCAGCAACCTGCCGGGTGGTCCGATCGGGTTCGCCACCAGGGCCGTGTATTCCGTGGCGGTGCCGGAGGAAACCCAGTTCATCGAGAGACTGGTCGACCCGTCCCTCCTGATCAATGGAGTCAACTCGCTCGCCGTCGAGATCCACCAGATCAACGCGACCAGCAGCGACCTTGGGTTTGACCTGGAACTGGTCGCCGATTCGCTTCCTCCACTGGCTTCGAAGTTCCACACCACGTCCGCGTCCGCCGGGCCGTCGGCGCAGTTCCGGGTCGCATTTCCGGCCGAGGCCAACCGGTCCTACACGGTGCAGTCCAGCCAGACCCTTCTCCCGGGTTCGTGGTCGAAGCTCCTCGATTTCCCGGCGACCGGCGAAGCCCGGTCGCTGGAGCTTCTGGACTCAATTCCCGCCAACCGAACCAACCGCTTCTATCGTATCGTCACCCCGGTTCAGCCGTGAGTTTCCGCATGTCGGGCGGTGGGCGGTCGGACCCGTCGACAAACCGGTCAGCCTGCCGGTCCGCAACAGCCGTTCCGGCGAAATCCCGCGCGAGCTGATAATCCGCGGACCCAACGGATTCGATCGCGCCGGAAATCTTCCGTTGCCCGGTCGAAGCGCGGAGGATTCAATGCAAACAGTCGTAAAAGACTTCCCCAGAGGACCGAACCATGAACACCCGATTCATCGCGCTTCTGGCGGGGCTGTGTTTCAGCGCCTGCGCCTCGTTTGCCGCCACCTTCTCAGTCGTCGTAACCAATGAAAACGGGGCCGGCACGCTCCGACAGGCCATCCTCGACGCCAACGCGTCGCCCGGCCCGGACATCATCTCCTTCAACATCGCCTCGGGCGGCCTCTCGATCTTCCCCACCAACTCCCTGCCCACCGTCACCGAGGAGCTGGCCATCGATGGATCGACTCAGCCGGGCTTCGCGGGCTCGCCCGTCATCGAGCTGAACGGAATCTCCAGCACCAACGGGACCGAGGGCCTCCGTCTCGCGGCCGGACCTGTCACGCTGCGTTCGCTCCTCATCAACCGCTTCAAGGCCGACGGCATCCGCATCATCGGCGGCGATGGCCACATCGTCGAAGGCTGCGTCATCGGACTCGACGCCGCCGGAGCGGACCAGGGCAACACGCTCAACGGCATCTCGGTGACGAACTCCACCAACGTGCGCATCGGCGGACCGACCTCCGC
>JAYUUX010000238.1:0-4274 GCA_043754645.1 Verrucomicrobiales bacterium
CGAGAAATGGGATCTGGTCGCGGGCAAGACGCCGCAGGAAGAGCGGTTGCTTTCACAGGCACGATCCTTCTATTGGCATGTGTTCTTCCCCTGCCATGAGATGAAGGTGGTGGTGGCCTGTTTACCGGGGTTCCTGCGCAGACCGAATATCGGCACCGCCGGTTGGCTGTGGATGCTGATACGAAACGCGTTACTCGCCGCTTTGTTCGGTAGTCCGAATTCTCGGGGGAGTTTCCGTGATTTTTTGGCAAAGCCCAGCAGCACACCTTCGAGTAAACCCAGCCCAACGGTGTGACTGGATCAGACGTCGAGCTTGGTCTTCGAGACGAGATGCACGTCGCCGATGACCATCTGCTTGTCCACGGCCTTGCACATGTCGTAGATCGTCAGCGCAGCGACGGAGACAGCGGTGAGCGCCTCCATTTCCACGCCGGTCTGGGCAGCGATCTTGGACGAGGCCGTAATGACGACGCGGTCGCGGGTTTCCGGGATCTCAAACCGGACCTCGCAATGGGTGATCGGGAGCGGATGGCAGAGAGGTATCAGATCCCCGGTGCGTTTGGCGGCCATGATGCCGGCGATCCGTGCAGTCGCGAGCACGTTGCCCTTGGCGACCTGGTTGGATTCGATCAATGCAAGTGTGCCGGGCAGCAGGCGGATCTCACCCCGGGCAACCGCCTCGCGCAGGCTAACTTTTTTGGCCGAGACATCCACCATGGCGGCTTGGCCGGCGGCATCGATGTGGGTTAGTTGCACGAAGGGAGTGTTCATGCTGATCTGGGCGTTGTCAGTCCTTGGTTGGACGGGTTTTCCCCGGTGATTCAGCAGATCAGTTAAACGGGGGCTGGACGCTTTCGCCCGTTGGCGATGTTATCCGTCCATGCACTTCCCCTCCGCCTCCCTTGCCGCCGGAATTCTCTCCTTTGCCAGTGTGCCCCTGCTGGCGGTCGAGCCGCCGGAGCCGAAGTTCCGGGCGGTCACGATCGATTCGGCAATCCAGATCGGCTATGGCGTGGCGGTGGCCGATGTCGACGGCGACAAGAAGCCGGATATCGTCCTCTGCGACAAGAACCAGATCGTCTGGTATCAGAATCCCGGATGGCAGAAGCACGTCATTGCGGAAAACCTGACCAAACTCGACCACGTGTGCATTGCGGTTCGTGACATCGATGGGGACGGCAAGGCGGAGATCGCGGTGGGAGCCGGGTGGAACCCGTCGGACACGGTCAACAGCGGCGCCCTGTTTTACCTTATCGCCCCCAAGGACCGCACGCAGCGTTGGGAGCCGCTAGCGCCGCCGCATGATCCCACGATACATCGCATCCGTTGGGCGCGGACTTGGCAGGATACGTTTTCCCTGATTTCCGTGCCGTTGCACGGACGTGGCAACAATGCCGCCAAAGGCGAAGGCGATGGCGTCAAGATCACCCGTTTGACGCCCCCGTCGGATCCGCGTTCCGAGTGGAAGACCGATGTTCTGAACCAGGAATGGCACAAGACGCACAACTTCGATCCGGTGAACTGGGACAGCGATGTCGCCGATGAGCTTCTGGTCGGGTCCAAGGAAGGGGCATTCGTTCTCAATTGGTCTCAGGAAAAAAACGGCTACGTGACCGAGCAGTTGGCCGATGGAGAAAACGGAGGGTTTGGCGAAGTTCGTTCGGGCAAGTTGGCCGGCGGCGGGCGCTTTGTGGCCGGGATATCCCCCATGCATGGAAACACGGCGGTGGTTCTGACACGTCCATCGTCAACGGCCGGACTGTGGAAGCGAACGGTCATCGACGAAGGAATCATCGATGGGCACGCGGTGGCTTGCGGGGATCTGCTGAAGTCTGGGAGCGACCAGATCGTCGTCGGTTGGAGGGCAATGAGTCGTCCCGGAGTCAAAGTCGGGCTTAAACTCTACACTGAGATCGATGCGGCTTCCGGAAAGTGGCGCACAACCACCGTGGATGACAATACGATGGCTTGTGAAGACCTGTGCCTCGCTGATTTGGACGGCGACGGAAAGCTTGATATCATCGCGTCTGGCCGAGGAACGAAAAACGTGAAGGTCTATTTTAACGAAACGAAATAGATGGGTGGTCGCGGTTTGATGGGTTCATTTGCTTTATGTGTGACCTGACCCCTGAAAACTGGACGTGAGATCGGCAGTTCTCTCCAATCTGGAGCCTGCACTGAAAGAAAAACACCGGAGACGTGAGTCTCCGGTGTTTTCGTTAAATGATGCTGCAGGGCGGATTAGGCAACCTGGGCAGCCTTGCGGCGGCGGAGAACAACCAGTCCTCCGACGAGCGCGAATACGCCTGCGGAGATGCCAGTAGACACTTCGGGAACGCCGGGGATCTGGCGCTCGGTATCGAAGCTGATGTAATCGACGCCGAAGTCGTTGCCGGACGGGGCGACTTCGCTGTTACGCAGGGTGATCGTTGCGGTCACGGCGTTCGACGGAGCAAGCGCGCCCAGCGAGGTCGGGATCCAAGCTCCCACAACGGTCGGAGTGAAAACGCCGCCGACAATGGGCGCGCCGCTCGCGACATTACCAGCTGCGAAATACTGCACCGTGAACTGAAGGTCGGCTGTGGCACCGGCGTTTACGCCAGGGAACAGGGCGGTCAGGTTCGCGTCGAAGAAGTAGTTCAGACCGCCGACCACCGGAATCAGGGCCCGCTGGAACACGGTGGCTCCGGGAGCGGTGGCACCGTTGACGGCGAGAAACATGCGACCCTGAAACGCGCTCACGTTCGGACTCCAGAGCGAATGAACGGCGGATGAGCTGGAAGTCTCTGCAATGGTCCCCTCGGCCCAAAGAGAGTTCGGGGCGTTTTGGACCGGGCTGAAAGGGGCGTTAATGTAGGTGTAGCCAGCGTGTGTGAACGTCGAGACGCCAGAAGGCTCGCCGTTTCCGGCGGCTTCGAAATCTTCGATGACCACGAGGGCCTGAGAGGATGTGGCTCCGATGAGCCCGAGTGTGAGGAGACTAGCTCCGATGGTGTTTTTGATCATGATCAATGGAGTTGTTGTGATGGACCTGAACTACTGTATTGGAGTAAGCCGACTTTGCCTGTTGGCTGCAAGAAAAATGTCCCACATTTAGGCGACATCTGTTGTAAACTCTGACGGCGTGAATGGTATTCGGGCCATGCAATCGAGGTGGAACGAGTATTCTTACGTTCTTAATCCACTCGTTGATAAATGGTTACCACCGAGTATCGGGTAAGGGTTGACCTGTAGGGCACCCGAAAATGAAAAACACCGGAGACGTGAGTCTCCGGTGTTTTCGTTAAGAGATGCTGCAGGGTTGATCAGGCAACCTGGGCGGCTTTGCGGCGGCGGAGGACGATGAGTCCACCGACCAAGGCGAAGACACCAGCGGAGATGCCGGTGGAGACTTCAGGGACGCCGGGGATCTGGCGTTCGATGTCGAACGTGATGTAGTCCACGCCGAAGTCGTTGCCGGACGGAGCGATTTCACTGTTGCGCAGGCTGATCGTCGCGGTAACCGCGTTGGACGGGGCCAATGCTGCCAAGGAGGTCGGAACCCAAGTGCCGACCACGGTGGGCGAGAAGGCGAGGCCGACAGCGGCAGGACCCGTGGCCACATTGCCCGCCGTGAAGTATTGAACGGTGAACTGGAGATCCGCCGTGGCACCGGCGTTCACTCCGGGGAACAGGGCGGTCAGGTTCGCGTCGAAGAAGTAGTTGAGACCGCCGACGACGGGGATTAGGGCCCTCTGGAACGCAACGGCTCCGGGTTGGGTGGCGCCATTGACGGCGAGGAACATCTGGCCGTTGAAGGCGGTGACGTTCGGGGTCCACAGCGAGTGAACTCCGGAGGAAGTAGACGTTTCGGCCAGCGTTCCTTCGGCCCAGAGAGAGTTCGGGGCGTTCTGGACGGGGCTGTGGGGGGCGTTGATGTAGGTGTAACCAGCGTGCGTGAACGTCATGACGCCAGTAGGCTCGCCGTTTCCTTGAACTTCGAAGTTTTCAATGACTACGGGCACGGCGTGGGTGGATGTGGCTCCGATGAGCCCGAGTGCGAGGAGGCTAGCTCCGATGGTGTTTTTGATCATAATCTGTAGGAATGTTGTGATGGATCTGAACTGCGGGAGTTGTTTACCGGAGAACTTTGTCGAGAGCAATAGAAATGTCTCACAAATAGGCGACGTTTTTTGATGGAAACGTCGCCAAAGAAGGAGAAATCATCAAAAAGACCATATTTTAAAGCATTATTTGAGGTTGGGCATCTGTGGCTAGTGCGTGTCAAATATTAG
>JAYUUX010000239.1:0-4067 GCA_043754645.1 Verrucomicrobiales bacterium
CCGGGTCGCGCTGCGACCCGGCGTCGAATCGCAGCGCGATTCGACCCACCCGCTCTACATCCCCATCCACCGCTCCATTCTCTCCGGCTTGCTCGGGCACGTATCCCGGCGCGAGGAACGCAACAGCTACAAGGGCTCCGGCAATCGTCTGCTGACCTTGTTCCCCGGTTCCGCCCTCTACGAACGCGGCGAACCGCAGCGCAGATTCAACCCGGACAGGAAAGGTCCCGCTCCGAGCCCGAAAGAAAAGACCAACCAGCCCTTGTGGATCGTCGCAGGCGAGATCGTCGAGACGTCGCAGCTCTTCGCCCGGACGTTGGCGGGCATCGACCCGCAGTGGATCGCCGAACTCGCCCCTCACCTCTGCAAGCGCACCCACGTGAACCCGCACTGGAGCGCTGCCGCCGGTCGCGTGCTCTGCGACGAGGTCCTGACGCTGCACGGCATGGAGATCACCCGGCGAAAGGTCTCCTACGGCAACGTCGACGCGAAGGAGGCGACGAAGATCTTCATCCGCTCCGCATTGGTCGAAGGCGACCTTCTCCCACCCCGCAGCCGCCGAGTTGACGAGGCGGAAGACGACGACGCTCCTTCCGAAGACGCCCGCCTCCTCACCGCGGCGGCTACCAGCCAATACCCCTTCCTAGCGCATAACCGCACCATCCGGCAGAAGATCGAGAGTTGGCAGACCCGTGTCCGCCGTTACGACATCGGCGACCTCGACGAAGTGCTCTGCGAATTCTACGGGAAACGGCTGGAGAACATCTCGTCCCGCGACGAACTGAACCGCTGGCTCCGCGAACCCGCCAATGGAGAGTCGCTCAAGGCCACGCAGAAGGACTTCGTCGGCGATCAGCCGATCAATTTCGACTCCGACGCCTTTCCCGACGCGGTGCAGTTCGACGACCGCTCCGTCTCGCTGCTCTATGCCTACGCGCCCGGGGAGGAATGGGACGGCGTCACGCTGCGGTTGCCGGCCGACCTTGCGAAGTCGCTCACCTCGGCCGAGATCGAATGGGCTATTCCAGGGCTCCGCGCCGAACAGGCCGAGGAGATGCTCCGCGCCCTGCCCAAGGCGATCCGCCGTGAGCTGATGCCGCTGCAGGAGAAGGTCGCCGAGATCATCCGCGACTTCCGGCCAACGGGCGAATCGCTGCGCAACGACCTCGGACGATTCATCCATCAGCGCTACGGCGTGGCCGTGCCCGCGTCGGCTTGGAGCGAAGCCGCGATCCCCGCGCACCTCCGGCCACGTGTCGAAGTGGTGGCGCGCGACGGCCGCAAGCTCGCCTCGGGCCGCGATCTCGATGCCCTGCGAGGACAGCTTGAGGAAGTGAAGGACGTTCCGGCCGCCGAGCCGCCCGTCTGGCGCAAGGCCCGGCAGCAATGGGAGAAGCCCGCCGTCACGGGTTGGACCTTCGGCGATCTGCCGGAGCGCGTGCTCGTCGGGGAACATCGCGGGCAGACAATCCACGCGTGGCCCGGCCTGCGTTGCGAGGAGGTCAGCGTGGTCAGCCTGCGACTTTTCCGCTCCGTCGATGAAGCCCGTGACGCAAGCGTCGACGGAACACGCGCGTTGATCGAACGCGCCTTGCAGAAGGAATTCGCCTGGCTGCGGAAGGACCTGAAGGCACTGGAGAAGACCGGATGGGGAGGCGGAGAGGAACTTCAGGAAAGTGCGCTCGAGCTGCTGAAGAAAACGGCCTTCCCGAAGGAGCCGCTTCCATCGATGACCCAAACCGCCTTCGACGGCGCGGTGCAAAGGACGCGGGAACAACTGCGCCTGCTCCTGCCGAAACTGGTCGAACAACTCGGAGCCATCCTCCTGCTGCGGCAAAAGATCGAGAAGGGCTGGGAAGCCGCCGCGCCGATGCCGACGCAGAAGCCGCGCACGTTGAGCGATCTCAGCCAGCTTGGCCAACCGCCCAAGCCGGTCGCCAAGCCCGGAGCGAAACCAAACTCGGTGTTCGCCGCCGAGTTGGCCGCCCTGCTGCCCCCGCGTTTCCCCGAGCAGCTGGCCATCGAGCGCCTGCCGCATCTCCAGCGTTACCTGAAGGCGCTGCAGATCCGTTGCGAGCGGGCATCGCAGAACCCGCTGAAGGAACAGGAGCGGGTCCGCATCGTCGCGCCCTACGCCGCCGCGCTCGTCGGGTTCACCGCCAAGCCGCCCAAGACAGCGGAAGGCCGGAAGGCGGTCGATGACTACCGCTGGATGGTGGAGGAGCTGCGCGTGTCCGTCTTCGCCCAGGAAGTCGGCACGGCGTTCCCCGTTTCCCCGAAACGACTCGACGAGGAGCTGGAGAAGATCCGCCGGCTGGCGTGAGCCTGCTGTCATGTCCCCCGACTCCAGAGGAGTCCTCTGTCTATAGAACCACGGTAGCTCGCAGCCCCAAGCTCCGTAGGAGCGGCCTAGTCGCACCGCTCCTACGGAGCTTGGGGTATATGGACGCCCGCTCTTCTATAGACAGGGCGGCCCTACGGGCCCTGCAGCTTTGGACTTTGCGGCTGGATCACATCCTCGGGAGACGGCTCAAAGTGTCGGAGCACACTCGGCAATCCCACGCTCCACTCCCGCCCGGTCTACGATGCTTTCCCATCACGCAGCAACTTCAGCTCTACGCCGATACGTTGGACGACTTCGGGCCAGTCGCCTTCGCCGCGTTGGCGGAACAGGCGCATGGTCGGATACCATGGTGAATCGTCGCGCTCCAGGAGCCATCTCCAGTCGGGCACGAACGGCAGAAGCGTCCACACCGGCCTCCCGAGGGCTCCGGCGAGATGAACGACGGAGGTGTCCACGGACAATACGAGGTCCAGTTGCCGGATCACGCCCGCCGTCGTCGTGTAGTCTTCCAGTTGGCCGGACATATCCTTCAAGCGATCCGGCTGGGTGAGTTGTTTTCGGTCGGCGCTTCGGGGCCCGACTTGCAGGCTGAAGAAATCGACTCCTTCCACGGCGAGGACCGGCTCGAACAAAGGGAGGGCCATCGAGCGATTGCGGTCGTTCGAGTGCGTCGGGTTTCCCGCCCAGACAAGGCCGACTTTCAATGAAGCGGTTCCAGGCAGCGCCACGACGCGTCCCGCATGGGGGGTGAGCGGCGGCTGCCCGGGGATGGTTTCCAGCGTGGTTCCGAAAATGAACGGCAGGCTCATCAACGGGGCTTCGACATCGTAGGGCGGCGGCGCATCGCTTTCGCCGAAGACGGCCGAGGCGCCCTGGATCCGGTTCAGCAGGCGCACGAGGTTGTCCTGGCATTGGAAAAGGACCGTGCCGCCGCGTGCCTCCACGAGCGGGAGGTAGCGCATGAGGTTGAAGGTGTCTCCGGCGCCCTGTTCCGCATGGACGAGGATGCGCCTTCCCCCGAGCGGTTCGCCCTTCCAGCGGGGACGCGGCAGGGCCTTGTGCAGATGGCTCATCTGCGGGACGCGCGCGCGCCATTCGTATTCCGCGAAGCCCTCGGCAAGCCTCCCCTGGAGCAGGAGGATGTTGGCCCGGCAGAAGTGGGCGGACGCGTGGTCCGGGTTCAGCGTGGTCACGTGGGTGAACGCGGCCAACGCGCGGTCGTAGTCGCCGATCGAGTGCGTGGCGAGGGCTACGGCGAGATGGCTGGCCGAGTCGTCGGGTTTCAACCCGAGCAGGCGTTCGGCGACGGCGAGCGATTCAACCGCGCGAAACTGGCCGAGCAGCGCCGCGGCCAGGTTGGCGAGGGCGTTGGGTTCGTCGGGTTGGAGCCCGAGCGCGGCCCGTGAGGCGGATTCGGCTTCGGAGTGGCGCTTCAGGTCGTTGAGGGCCGACGCGAGGTTGACGTGGCCGATCGTGCTGTTCGGCGCGAGCCGGATGACCTCGCGGAAACACCGGACCGCCTCGTCGGGCGATTTCGTCTCCTTGAGCGCGACACCAAGCTGGTTCCAGCCGTCGGCGAAATCCGGCTGGGCGGCGAGGAGTTCCCGGTATTGCGCGACGGCCTCGGCGGTGCGGCCGAGAAGCATCAGCAGGCCGGCTGAGTTGTTGCGTGCGTCGTTGAAGGACGGATTGAGCGCGATGGCCTGGCTGAACGCGGCCCACG
>JAYUUX010000240.1:0-4806 GCA_043754645.1 Verrucomicrobiales bacterium
AGGACGAAGAAGCTCTTGAAGAACTTGTCCTGCGCGTCGTAGAGGCCGTAGTTGGCCTGGGCGATGGTGCCGACGAAGACCAGGATGGTGGACAATGCGAGCAGGACGATCGTCAGCCGCAGCGAGGTCAGGATTGATATGAGGCGCTTCATGTCAGCGGGGATCTCCGGAGAATTTGACGAACGCGGCGCGGGCGGTCTCGACCGAGGCGGGGTCTCCGAGCAGCTTGAAATACCACGACTCGGAACCGCGCGTGGCGATGGCCGCGACGAGGCGTTTGGTTCCGTCGTCCGACTTCATGTCGACGACGGTCAGTTTGCCGGAAGGCGAATCGACCTGCTGGACCTGGTTGGCCAAGACCGCTTCGTCGACCGCACCCAGGCCGATCTGCCCGCGCCACCGGTTGACGTTCATGAGCAAACCGCCCGCTTGACCGGGGAAAATGCTGATCGTGACCTCGGCCTTGCCACCGGCGCTGAACTTGGCCTGCTGCATGGGCCCGGGAGCGATCTCGGACCAGCCGGCCGGGATCTTCCACGACGAGGACGACGCCGCCGCGGCGGCCGCTGCGGCCGGTGCGGCGGTCTCGCCCTGAGCCGCGGCGTCATCCTGGAAGCGGACGAATTTGAGGAAGACGACGAATTCGTTCCGGCGCGAGGCGACCAGCGCGTCATCGCCCTGCATCTTGAAAAACCATTTCGTCCCGGCCCGATCCAGCGTCGCCACCAGCATGCGCTCCGCCTTCGATTTGCCGGGAGGTGTTCCCGAAAAATCGAGTAGCCGCGAGTCCGCCCCGGCGATGGAAACGGGTTCGCCAAGCTTGGCCGCCTCCTCGGCACTCACCTCGGCGAGGCCGACCTGGCCGCGCCAGCGGTTGATGTTCGAGTCGACCGACCCGACCTCGCCCGGAAGCGGGATCACGGAGACATCGGCGCTCGTCCCGTCCGAGCCCTTCACGCCGAAGCTCCCGAGGCGCATGCCGTCGGCGGGTTTCACCTGCCACCCGTCGGGCACCTGCCAGCCGATCTTCGGCGGAGCTTCGGCCGACGGCGCGTTCGCCGGCGGGGCGGCGGCGATTTGTTCCTTCGGAACACGGTAGACGCGGACTTCCTCCCGTTGGCAGCCGGAGGCCAGAAGGGCGATGACGGCGGCGAATCCGCCGGAGGCGGCTCGGAGCATGTTGTTCATGAGGGTGCGTGGCACGGGTCGGACAAGGTAGCGGCCGGTGGTTCGGCCGGGCAACTGAGATTACCCAAGCAGAGCGGAAGCGCAAAAGACAGACTCTGGTGCCCCCCAAGGTGTTCAATTCCCGACAAATTCCCAGGCCGACGGTGCCGCGCCCGGGCGGACGCAAACGAGGGCAAGGGTTCCGGTTAAGCCCATCTTCGGCGTGTCCGATGAAACGTCGACTGCAGACCGATTCTGCGGCGCGTGGCACGGACCCGGAGGACGATTCCTCCAACCCGGGCTCAGGGGATTGAGACAATGCTAGGCAATCTGACTCCAGGCGAAGAAGCGCAGCTTCGGCAGACCATCGAGATGTTCGAGGTCATCACGAAGGAGCAGCCTCTCGACAACCAGTCGCTGGAGATCCTCAAGGAAGCCTACCTGAAGCTGGGGCGCACCAGCGACGTCGCCGTGACCTCCAAGCGGCTCGCGTCGGCCTACGTCCAACTCGGCCAACTCTCCTCGGCCCTGCTCGAATACGAGACCATCCTACAACTCCAGCCCGACGACGTCGAAGTCATCGCGGCGATGGCCGAAATCTCCAAACACGCCGCGCCGGCCGGCAGCGAAGCGGGCCAGACCGCCGCGAGCACGGCCGGGCCGTCCGGTTCGGACACGGGGTTCGGCCGGAAAAAGCTCATCTCTCCGGCCGCACTGGCCAGCGTCGACGACGGCCGTGACTCGATGCAGCGGGTCTTCATCGAGGGCCGCCTGGCGTCGGCCACCGAATTCGCCGAGTGCTGGACCGCTTCCGCGGCGACGCCCCCCGAGCGGGTTTCCGACCCGTTCATCCAATTGGTGTCCCAGCGCGGCGGGCTTGCGGTCGACAAATCGCTCCAGGCGATCTGCGCCCACGGGCGGACGCCCTTCATCAACCTTGACCGCTACGACGTGGACGTGGAACTCGCCAAGACCTTCCCCCGCGAGGTCTGCCGCCGCCTTTGCGTCCTTCCGATGGACAAGATGAGCAAGGCCGTCTTCGTCGCCACGGCGAACCCGTTCAACAAACGCGCGGAGGAGGAGCTGAGGCAGTTCACCGCCTACCGGATCGTCTGGTATCTCGCGATGCCCAACGACCTCCATCGGCTCATCGAAAAGATCTACCGCTGAACCGACCATGGCCGCTGCACCCGCAAAAACCTTCGGTGAAAAGATCGCGGACGCCCTCGTGGAGGACGGCCTGATCACGGCCAAGCAGGTCGAGGAGCTCGTCGACAAGCAGAAGAAGGAGGGCGTCCGGCTGGTCAAGCTGGTCGTCGACAAGGCCTACGTCACCGAAGCCGACCTGACCGTCTGCCTCGGACGCGTCCACAACGTCCCGCCGATCAACCTGCCCCGGACGGGCATCCCGCAGGAGGTCTTCGACCTCGTTCCGCGCGACCTCGCCAACAGGCACAAGCTCATCCCCGTTTCCCGCATCGGCGGACGCCTCTTCGTCGCCATGGTCGACCCGTTGAACGTCGTCGCCCTCGACGATGTCCGGCGCATCACGAAGCTGGATGTCTCCCCCCTGATCGCCCCGGAGAAGGCGATCCTGGACAAGATCAACAACGTCGGGAGCCAGCAGTCCTCGATGGAGGACTTCCTCAAGGCCCAGGAAGGCGAGGAGAACGGGGACATCGAGATCACCCAGGAGGAGGCCGAAAAACTCGACATCGGCGCGCTCGCGACGATGGGCGAGGAGGCGCCGGTCATCAAGCTGGCCAACCTCATCCTCGTGAACGCGATCCGCGAACGCGCGAGCGACATCCACATCGAACCCTTCGAGAAGATGGTCCGCCTCCGCTACCGCACGGACGGCGCCCTCGTCGACCAGCCCTCGCCGCCCAAAAACCTCTACGTCGCGCTCATCTCCCGTCTCAAGATCATGAGCAACCTCGACATCGCCGAACGCCGCCTCCCGCAGGACGGCCGCATGCGCGTCAAGGTCTCGGGCAAGGACATCGATCTCCGCGTCAGCCTCCTGCCCACGGTCCATGGCGAGAAATGCGTGCTGCGTATCCTGGACAAGTCGAACCTCTCCGCGAGCATCGACAAGCTCGGAATGGACCCGGTCACGCTCAAACGGTTCAAGTCGGCCGTCGCCGCGCCGCATGGATTGATCCTCGTCACCGGCCCCACCGGTTCAGGCAAGACCACGACGCTCTATTCCGCGCTCAACGAGCTCAACAGCCCGGAATACAACATCGTCACGGTCGAAGACCCCGTCGAATTCCAGATCCCCGGCATCAACCAGGTGCCCGTGAAAAAGGAGATCGGCCTCACCTTCGCCTCCTCGCTCCGCTCCATTCTCCGCCAGGACCCGGACATCGTCATGATCGGCGAAATCCGCGACACCGAGACGGCCGAGATCGCCGTCGAAGCCGCGCTCACCGGACACCAGGTCCTCAGCACGATGCACTGCAACGACGCCCCGGGCGCCATCGCTCGTCTCGACGACATGGAAATCGAGCCGTTTCTCATCTCCTCCGCCGTCATCCTCAGCTGCGCCCAGCGCCTCATGCGCCGCATCTGCCCGGCCTGCAAGGAACCGGTCCAGTATCCCGAGAAGATGTATGAAGACCTCGAACTGACGGCGTCCGATTGGAAGGACGTGCCGCTCTTCAAGGGACGCGGCTGCGAACGCTGCAAAGGCTCGGGCTATTCCGGCCGGTGCGCCATCATCGAGGTCATGACCGTCACCGACGAGGTCCGCAAACTCGTCATCAAACGCGCCAGCGCCTCCGAGATCGGGAAAGTCGCCGTGGCGGAAGGCATGAGAACCCTGCGCATGGTCGCGCTCGACAAGGTCCGGGAAGGCACTTCCACGCTCGAGCAGGTGCTCCTGCTGACTTCAAGCCACTGATCGGGCGAAACTTTCCGTCTGGCAGTCCCGTCTGGTCACCTGCGCATAGTCGGCCGCGACGGGCGCATCTGCGGTCGAACAAGCCGCCGATTCCTCCGTCAACCTATTATCCCGCTGGCAAACCTCGAAAGGGTGCCCGGGCCGGAATCGTGACCGTGAAGTCATCTCGCAAAGCTATCGGGCTCGTGACCGTCGTCCTGCTGTCCGTGGTCGCGCCCATCGTCTATTCGGCGACCAACGCGGCTCCGCCGGCCATGCCCGTCCATGTCGCGCCGGCCTTCAACTGGAAGGCGTTTCTCGGGCCGTTCCACCATCTCGTCCTCCACTATCCCATCGGCTTCGTCACACTGTCGTTCCTGCTGGAGATCCTCTACTGGCGCCGCCCGTCCCGAGAACTCCGGGGCATCACCCGGTTCGTCACGGTCCTCGGCGCCGCGAGCGCGGTGGTCGCAGCGGGCCTGGGTCTCATGCGCGCCGCGGAGGGCGGCTACGACGAAACGACGCTGGGCCTCCACAAGTGGTTCGGCATCGGAGTCGGCGCCATGTCGATCCTCGCGGGAATCGTCGTCATCGGCGTTAGCCGGCACCCCGAATCCAAGGCCTGGCTCTGGACCTATCGGGGGATCCTCGCATCCACGCTGGCGGCGCTCGGCATCGCCGGTCATCAGGGTGGAAACCTGTCCCACGGTTCGAACTACCTGACGAAGGACGCGCCCGGATTCATCCGCGACATC
>JAYUUX010000241.1:0-3071 GCA_043754645.1 Verrucomicrobiales bacterium
CACCCACCGCCATGAGCCCGCTTCCCGGCGGACAAACCAGAACGTCTCTTCCGGCATGTTCGCGTTCCAGATGAGGAAATACTGGGAGAACGTGATGTAGGCGTAGAAGACGGTGAACGCGAAGAACATGTTGCCGATGTCGTGGAACGTCTTCTTCGTCACGACCGCCTTGAGCGGCCCGGTGCGCTGCAGCAGCATGGTGATGATGTAGAGCGTTCCGTAGGTCAGCCAGACGCTGCCTGCGAAGTAGTAGACGCCATACATGGTGCTGAAGAACTGGTGCATCAGCGACTTCATCAGCATGAAGCAGAGGAACGTTCCGGAGAACGCGAAGAGGAAGATCCCGTAGCCGGCATGGAACCGGTTGCTGAAGGTCCACTTGGAGGAACCGTCCTTGTCCTGACCCGTGGTGTTGGACCGGAACTTCCACGCGAGGAACGTCCAGATCGCGAAACACACGGTGATCATGATCTCCCAGCCGGGCTTGGTGAACAGGGGATACTTGGCATGGACCGCGTGATCAGCGTGGGCCTCCTCGGGCGACAGGGCCAACCAGGGATACAGTTTGATCTCCGAGCTGAACGCAAAGGCGACGATCGGCAGCCACAGGAGGAACATGACCGGCGACAGCATCGCGAGGTTTTCCGTGATACGGCGCAGCGGGACCGTCCAGTGCGCATCAAAGAGATGATGGATCAGCACCAGGAACAGTCCTCCCATCACGAGGCTGAGGAAGAACATGTAGGCGGTCAGGTAGGAGTAGGCGAGCTGCTTGCCGTGGTCCTTGTTGAAAAGGAAGGCGGCGGCGCCCAAAACCAGCCCGACGACGGTCAGGATGAGAGGCAGCTTGCCCCAGATCGGAGCCAGCTTCAGCGTTGCGACTTCTTCTTTGGCGTGGGAGGCCATAGTTCTCGAAAGTTTACTTCTTCAGGGTGGCCATGATGTCCGCCGGGACTTCGTCCTTGGTGGCGAGACGGGCGCGCTGCAAGGCGCGGACGTAGGCGATGACAGCCCAGCGGTCGGAGGGTTCCAGCTTGTCGGCGTAGGGCAGCATCGTGTTTTTGCCGACGGTGATCGTGTTGAAGATCTCGCCGTCGGCCATCCTGACGATGCGGGGATCATGGAGGCTCGCGGTGGCGGTCATCCCATACTTCGAGGTCACACCCTTGCCGTCGCCCACCGAGCTGTGGCAAGGCAGGCAGTAGATGTTGTAGCGCTGCTGGCCTCGTTCGAGCACCTGCGCGGTCACGGCAATGGGGATGATCTCCACGAAGTTCGTCCTGCCCGCGATCTTGCCGGTGTTGAACGGATGGGTCTGATGGCCGAACACCTTCTCGGCTCCGACCTGGAGGGCGGCTGAGCGCGCGACGGTTCCTTCGACAGGCAGGCGGGACGCGAGACCGTCGGCGAAGAACTTGTTCGGTTCCTGGGGACGCAGCTTCGGCTGGCGGTCCATGTCCGGGAACAGCTCGATCGGGGTGTTCTTGGTGTAGCTGCCGCGGAAGCCGGCAACCGCCACGACACCGACCACGAGAACGAAGAATCCAACGAGGAAGTAGCGCATTATTCCTCCACCTGCTCGATGTGCTTGCCGCCGGTGGACTCGAGCAGCTTGCGGGTTTCTGTTTCGGAATAGCGCGGATCGGTCACTTCGATCGCGATGAAGAACTTGTCGTTCTGGGCGCCGGCGTGGAACCGCTTGTTCTTGAACAGGGGATTATACCAGCGCGGCAGCTTGTTGAGGAACGCCATGCCGAAAAGGGTTCCGAAAGCCGCCAGGAGAATCGTCATTTCGTAGCTCACCGGAAACGCGTAGAGCGGGCTGAAGAGCGGTTTGCCGCCGACGACAATCGGGTAGTCATACTGGCTCATCCACCAGATCATGGTCATGCCGGCCGTGAAACCGGTGCAGCCGCCGATGAAGGTGAAGTAACCGACCTTGGAATTGCCCAGGCCCATCGCGTCGTCCATGCCGTGGATCGGGAACGGCGAGTAGACGTCCCAATACTTGTAGCCGGCGTCACGGACCGCTTCGGCCGCGTGCATCAGGTCGGCGGGGGTGCTGTATTCGGCCAGGATCGAATGGGGCCGTGAAACCGCCGTGGTCGGACCCGTCGAGACGGTTGATTGAGTCGTGTTGCTCATCAGTGATGCCCTCCCTTGGCTCCGCCGAGCGGATGGTGCGGATCAGCCTGCGGCGTCACGCCCTTCACTTCGGAGATGGCGATGACCGGCAGGAACTTCATGAAGAGAAGGAACAGGGTCATGAACAAGCCGAACGATCCGGTGAATGTCAGGATGTCGACCCAGGTCGGGCTGAACATGCCCCAGTTCGAAGGCAGGAAGTCGCGGTGCAGCGAGGTCACGATGATGTTGAAGCGCTCGAACCACATTCCGACGTTCACGAAGCCGGCGATGATCCAGACGAACACCATGCTCGTCCTGAGTTTCTTGAACCAGAAGAAGTGGGGGCTGATGACGTTGCAGATCATCATGCTCCAGTAGGCCCACCAGTAGGGCGCGGGATCGACACCGAACATCGGCCCGAAGATCCAGGGATCGGCCGCGCGGTTCTTGATGAAGACATCGAGCTCGTAAGGGTTGCCGCCATACCAGGCGATGAAGAACTCCATGATGTAGGCGTAGCCGACGATGGAGCCCGTCGCGAGGAGCACCTTGCACATCAGTTCGACGTGCCGAACGGTGATCAGATCCTCAAGTTTGCAGAGCGTCCGCAACGGAATCATGAGGGTCAGAACCATGCCGAAACCGGAGAAGATCGCGCCGGCGACGAAGTAGGGCGGGAAGATCGTGGCGTGCCATCCCGGGAGCTGGGAAACGGCGAAGTCGAAGGAAACGATCGAGTGGACGGAGAGAACCAACGGCGTGCTCAATCCGGCCAGGATCAGATAGGCCTTCTCGTAGTTGCTCCAATTGCGGTTGGAGCCGCTCCAGCCAAGGGCGAAGAGTCCATAGAAGAACTTCCGGAGCTTCGTCTTCGCGCGGTCGCGCATCGTCGCGAGGTCGGGGATGAGGCCCATGTACCAGAACATGACCGAGACCGACCCGTA
>JAYUUX010000242.1:0-7248 GCA_043754645.1 Verrucomicrobiales bacterium
GACTTCCTGCGGCACCATCGACATCTGCGCCCGCAAGGCCGTCAGCGGGTATTCGCGCGCGTCCTTGCCGTCGATCACTAGCCGGCCGGAGGACGGATCGTAGAGCCGGAGCAGCAGGGAAATGAGCGTGGACTTGCCCGCGCCGCTCGGGCCCACGAGCGCGATGCGTTGGCCGGGCGCGGCTGCCAGGTCGATGCCGTGCAGCACTTCTACTCCTTCACGCGACGGGTAGGTGAAGCGGACGCCTTCGAGGCGGACATCGCCTTTCAGTCGGGGTAGCGGCGACGCGCTGTCTGCGACGAGGCTGACCTGCACCTCACCGGTTTCGCGGAGAAGTTCCCTCACGCGCTGCGTGGAGCCGACGGCCTTCTGCAACTGGCTGTAGAGCTCGGCGAACTGGCCCATCGCCCCGGCCACGAACGTCGTGTAGAGGATGAACCGGGTGAGTTCGCCGAAGGTGATCTCGCCCGATTGCAGCAGCCGTGCGCCCGACCACAGCACCAGCACGATGGACCCGAACAGCGCGAAGATGATGAAGGAGATGAACGCCGCCCGCAGCGTGGCGCCGCGCAGGGTGATCTTGAGGAAGGCGGCCAGCCCCTCGTCGTAGCGGCCGAGTTCGTAGCGTTCGTTGGTGAAGGCCTTCACGTTTACGATGCCCTGGAGCGTTTCCTCCACGACGGTCGCGGTGTCGGCCAGCTTGTCCTGCGCCTCCCGGGCGATGCCGCGCGTCTTCCGGCCGAACACCACCGCCACGACCGTGAGGATCGGCAGACTGGCCAGCATGATGCCCGTGAGCTTCAGCGAAGTGACGGCGATCAGGGCGATGCCGCCGATGAGCAGCGTGATCTGCCGGAGGAACTGCGGCAGGAGCGAGATGAGCGTATCCTCGATCTGCACGAGGTCGGCGGAAAGGCGGCTGGCGAGTTCGCCCACGCGGCGATTGGCGAAGAAGGTCATCGGCAGCGAGATCAACCGCGCATAGGTGTCGCGGCGCAGATCCACCAGGCTGCGTTGGCCGACGGTGGCGAAGGAGAGCGACTGGAAGAACTGGATCGCCGCCTGCACGGCCAGCACTCCGACGAGCAGCAGCGCCGTCCGGTCCAGGCCCGCCATCGAACCGCCCTGATCCTTCAACACCGCCGCGTCGACGATGCTGCCGGCGAGGTAGGGAAAGCCCAGGCTCAGCAGGCTTGTCGCGAAGAGCGCCACCATCGCCGCCGCGAAGCGCGTCCGATACGGACGCAGATACCGGAACAGTTCCATCGCTTGGCCGAGAGATTCCCGGTCCAGCTTCGCCTTGGGCAGTTCCACGCCCGCCTGATCATTCCGCGAATGTCTCGCCATGCGACGACGCTAGCAGAAGGTTTTGGCGGCGGGTCACGAGTTAGATGCGAAAGAATCACCTCCCCGTCATCAGCGACCACCAGCGACGCGGTTCGTCGACGAGAAGTTCCTTCACCAGCGTCTGCACGCCGGAGGCCGTGTTCTCCTCCAGTCTCCGGCACAGCGCGAACGCGCCGATGAAGCTCAATCCCACGAGCCCGAAGAACACGCTGTAGCGGTTCCAGTTCAAACCCAGGGCGGTCGCTTCGTGGGCGCCGATGCCGTCCAGCACCAGGCCCCAGAGCACCGGTGAAAGACCGAGCGTGATCTGCCACACCACCATGAAGAGCGCGAAGAAATGGTTCCGGCCCATCGTGGGCACGATGTTCATGGCGAGCCGGGTGTTCGCGGCGGAGAAGAGCGAATTCACCAGCCCGAGCAGGACCATCAGCGGCAGCGCGTAACCCCAGCCCGGCAAGACCGCACCACCGGCGGCCAGCATCCAACCCGCGGCGATGACCAGTCCGATTGCCATGGTCAAGCCGAGCATCGGCTTGCTCCCGAGCCGGTCGAGCCGCGGCCCGGCCAGCCACGGCGTGGCGATGCCGCCGATGAACGAAACCGACATGAAGTAGAGGATCAGATCCGAAGGCAGGCCCGCGCCGTCCTTGAGATACTTCACGATGAACGTGGTCAATCCGCCGAACGCCAGCGACCAGGCCGCGTTCACTTCCAGCAGCCGCCGGAACGGGGGATGCGATGCGATCGCGAGCCATGGCACCGGGCCCCTTCCGCTGTCGGAGTTCTTCGGTGGAGCCGGATCGGGCACACGCAGGAGCAGGGGCAGGCTGACCGCGCCGGCGATGGCGGCGAAGAGGAAGACGGCGGCGAACTGGAGCGGTTGGGCGTCCGCGCCGAGCACCGCGCCCGCCATGGCGAAGGAGAGCAGGCTCGCGCCGTTTCCGAACACCTGGTCGCGCGCGAAGTGCCGTCCGCGTGCGGCGGGCGGAATGAGCTCCGTGATCCACGGAAGCCATGCGCAGCTGGAAATGCCGCGGAGCGTATTGAACAAGAGGAGCAACGCCAGCAGCAGGATCAGGCGCGTCGTGGCGTCGAGGAATCCGCCGGTCAAAGGCACGGCGGCGATGAGGAATATGATGACCACGCGCGCCGTCCAACCGCGCAGGATGAAGGCCCGGTAGCCGATGCGGTCGATGAACTTCGCCGCCGGGAGCTGCGTGATGACGAGCAGCGGCATCATGCCCGCCAGCAGGCCAAGCACCGTGGCGCTGGCGCCGAGCGACTTCGCGTAGAGCACCATCGCGCTGCCCAGCACCGGCTGGAACGACAGCGCGTTCAAGGCCGAGAACCAGTAGAGCGGGCCGAGTCCGGGCGGGAGCGAGCCATCGTTGGCCGGGGCTGGTGGTCGTTCGCTCACTGCATCGAATCCTGGTGCGTTGAACCCAGCTTCGCCAGCGGAGTCTCGTCAGGCGAAAGGACCATCCGTCGAAGGCCGCGAAGTTCACCTGCATGTAACCTCCGCCGGCGATTCCGTCGTTCAAACTGCTGGGCATGAGTCGTCCGATCCTTTCGCGCCGAAAGTTCATGCAGACCGCGGGAGCCGCCGCCGTGGTGGCCGCCGGGCATCGGCTGATCCCGGCGTGGTTCAATGCGCAGGCGGAAGCGTTGCCGCACAAGCCCGCTTCGTTCCTCGGCGGGCCGGAGTTTCCATCCGTCGGCGTTTCCCATGCGGATGAACTCACCCTGCCTGCGGGGTTCCGTCACGAGGTGCTGCTCAAGTGCGGCGATATGCTCAATGCCGTCGGTGACCGCTACGGCGATCACAACGACTATCTCACCTACCTCCTGCGCGACGACTCGACCGGTTGGCTGTGGTGCAACCACGAGAACGCGAACACCTCGCTGATCACCGGTGATTGGTCGAAGGAGTGGACCCGCGAACGCGCCGCGCTCCATCTCCAGAACCAGGGCGGCTCCGCCGTGCGCATCGAACGTCGCGCGGACGGTTCGTGGCGGCCGGTGCTGCCGCATCCGGACAACTTCCGTGTCGACGGGCTTTCGTCCCGGATCGCCCTGAGCGGTCCGGCGTCGGGCACGTCTTGGGTGCAGGGCGCGAAAACCGTCATCGGTTCCGCGGGCAACTGCGGCGGTGGCCTGACGCCGTGGGGAACGATCTGCACGGCGGAGGAAAATTATCAGGACATCTGGGGTGACCCCGACTTCAAGGTGAAGCCGTCCGAGGTGGTGAAGTTCTTTCCGCGGCCCACGGAGCACTACGGCTACATCGTCGAGGTGGACCCGGCCAAACGCGCCTTCATCAAACACACCGCGCTGGGCCGCTTCGCGCATGAGAACATCGCCTTCAGCCGCACGTCCGACGGACGGCTCGTGGGCTACATGGGCGACGACCGCAACGGGCAATGCCTCTACAAGTTCATCTCGCGCGACCGGTTCAGGACCGATGCCGGCGAGGGCAACCGCCGCCTGCTCGAACGCGGCACGCTCTACGTGGCGGACACGGAACGCGGCCGCTGGCTGCCGTTGGATCCGGCCAGAAACAGGCGGCTCCGCAACGCGGGCTTCGATCTCGCCAAGGTCTGCGTCTTCACCCGGCAAGCGGCGGCGCTGGTCGGCGGCACGCCGCTGGCGCGGCCCGAGGACGTGGAGGTCCATCCGGTCACAGGCGACGTCTTCGTGGCGTTGACCTCTTGGACTCCCGGCAAGGTGGACGTGTCGCGCCCAGCGTATTTCAAGGACATGGCCGGAGCCGTGGCGCGTCTCCGCGAAGCTCGGGGCGACGCGGGCGCGATGGAGTTTTCGTTCGAGATCTTCGTGCCGGGCAGTCGCGACACCGGCCTGGTCTGGCCGGACAACCTCGCCTTCACCGACGACCAGCAGCTCATGGTCACGACGGATTTCTCGGTGAAGAACAAGCCGGTCGAAGCCAGCACGCAGTCGCTCTTCGGGAACAATTTCCTCATGCTCGTTCCCACGCAGGGCGCCGACGCGGGCAAGGTGAAGCGGCTGGCGGTGAGCCCGCGCTGCGCCGAATTCTGTTCGCCCACGCTCAGCCCCGATCGCCGCGAACTCTGGGTCAACGTCCAGCATCCCGGCGACGACAGCACGAAGGAGCTGATCAGCAGCCACTGGCCCGACGGCGGCGAGTCGATGCCGCGCTCGGCGATGGTGGCGATAAGGCGGAACGGTTGACCGGCAGGAGATTTTTTGGACCATGAATGGGCCATGAGTGAACTCATTCTGCCGGTCCTGCGCGAAACCAAGGCTTGGCTCAACAAGAAGGGCATCGAAGTCGAAGCATCCATCGGAGAGCCAGCTACTCCGAATGATGTGGAGTCTTTTGAATCGGCGACGGGGTTGAAGCTTCCTCCCTCGGCAGTCGAATTCTTCTGCCAACAGGGAAACGGAGTCTGGTTCTTTTGGCAGCAATCGGATGAAGTCTGGGGTCAGTTGGACATCGATCCGCTGGAGGAGCTGGCTGGAAAATATCGCCAATGGCTCGCCTACGTCTCGGGCTTTACTGGCAATCCCCAAAGCATGGACAAATGTTTTGATGAACCCTCGCTACGTCAGGAGGCGTTCAATATCTGGGACAGGATGAAGCCGTGGATTCCGCTGATTACCGACGGCGGGGGCGACGGCTTCTGTCTTGATTCCATCACGGGCAAGGTGGTTTTGCATCGTGGCGACTGGTTTGAAGGCGTTGGAGAGGTCCGCACTCCAAACGGACTCGTTGCGGGCGAAGACATTCCACAGTTCATCAGGAGTTGGTCGCGCTTTTGTTTTCGTTTGCCGTCGAGTCTTTGGTGGGGTGAGTTTCGCGATCAGGAGAAGATAACCTGGGACGCCTCAAAGTTTGATTCCCGGTTCACTCGCTAAGTCTTCCGGAGCTCCGACAGTGGTCCCGAAAAACAAAACCGGCGGACCTTGCGGCCCGCCGGTTCGTATCGTTTTGGAATTTTCGCTCAGACAACGAGGAACGGGAACACCTTCTCCGGATTCACGCCGAGGTCCTTGATGGCTTGGGCCACGACCTTGCGGTCGATGGCGCCCTTCTTGGCCAGCGCGTGCAGGGTGGCGACGACGGTGCATTCGGCGTCGATCTCGAAGAAACGGCGGAGCTTCGGGCGGCTTTCGCTGCGGCCGAAACCGTCGGTGCCGAGGCTGGTGAGGCCGCCGGGAACCCATTGGCCGATCTGGTCCGCGATGAGCTTCATGTTGTCGCTGACGGCGATGAACGGGCCGGTTTCCTTTTCCAACAGCGCGGTGACGAGCGGCTTCTTCGCGGGTTCGGCCGGGTGGAGCATGTTCCAGCGTTCGGCGTTGAGCGCGTCGTTGCGGAGCCGCTTGTAGCTGGTGGCGCTCCAGACATCGGCGCTGACGCCGTATTTCTCGGCGAGGATGGTCTGGGCCTTCAGCGCCTGCTGCATGATCGAGCCGCTGCCGAAGAGATGGGCCTTGTGCTTCAGCCCGCCGGCGCCGGGCTTGAACTTGTAGAGCCCGTCCAGGATGCCCTGCTCGCAGCCTTCGGGCATCGGGGGCATGGCCATGTCCTCGTTGTAGAGGGCGAGGTAGTAGAAGATCTCCTCCCCGTCCTGATACATGCGCTTGAGGCCGTCGCGGATGATGACGGCGGTCTCGAAGTCGAAGGCCGGGTCGTAGGCCATGATCGTCGGGACGGTGCCGGCGTGCAGGAGGCTGTGGCCGTCCTGGTGCTGGAGACCCTCGCCGTTGAGCGTGGTGCGGCCGTGGGTGCCGCCGAGCATGAAGCCCTTTGCCCGCGAATCGGCCGCAAGCCAGATCTGGTCGCCGACGCGCTGGAACCCGAACATCGAGTAGTAGATGTAGAACGGGATCATCGGCACGCCGTGGTTGGCGTAGGCCGTGCCGGCGGCGACGAACGACGCCATCGCACCGGCTTCGCTGATGCCTTCCTCGAGGATCTGACCGTCCTTGGCTTCCTTGTAGTAGGAGTTGGTGTCGCGATCGACGGGTTCGTAGAGCTGGCCCTTGGATGAATAGATGCCGAACTCGGCGAACATGGGGTCCATGCCGAAGGTCCGGGCCTCGTCGGGAATGATCGGGACGATGTATTTTCCGAGCGTCTTTTCGCGGAGAAGATTTCGGATGATCGTGACGAATCCTTTGGTGGTGGAACCGGGCGAGACGGAGCCCTTGGTCACCTGTTTGAAGCCCTGGAAGTCGAGTCCCGGTATCTCGAGCTTGGGCGCCTTGACGGTGCGTTGCGGAAGGTAGCCTCCGAGGGCCTTGCGGCGCGCGTGCAGATACTTCATCTCCGGCGCGTCCTCCGACGGACGATAGAACGGCATGTCGGCGATGACGTCGTCGGTCAGCGGGATGCCGAAGCGGCCACGGAACTCGCGAAGCTCCTTTTCGTTCAGCTTTTTCTGCTGGTGGGTGATATTGCGGCCTTCGCCGGCTTCGCCCATGCCGTAGCCCTTGACCGTCTTGGCGAGGATGACGGTGGGTTTGCCCTTGGTGTCCTGCGCGGCTTTGAAGGCGGTATAGACCTTGAGAGGATCGTGCCCGCCCCGGTGCATCTTGGTGAGCTGCACGTCGGAGAGATGATCCACCATGCGGAGCAGTTCGGGATACCTGCCGAAGAAATGTTTCCGGATGTAGGCGCCGGTCGAGACGGTGTATTTCTGGAAGTCGCCATCGACAGCCTCCTCCATGCGTTTGAGCAGGAGGCCCTGGGTGTCTTTCTTGAAAAGCTCGTCCCAGTCGGAACCCCAGACGACCTTGATGACGTTCCAGCCGGCACCGGTGAAGACGCCTTCGAGTTCCTGGATGATCTTGCCGTTGCCGCGCACGGGGCCGTCGAGGCGCTGGAGGTTGCAGTTCACCACCCAGCAGAGGTTG
>JAYUUX010000243.1:0-6189 GCA_043754645.1 Verrucomicrobiales bacterium
CACACGTCCTATCACTCCTACGATGCGAACACCGGGATGCGTGCTGTCCAAGGCCTCGGATTGCTGCTGAACAATTTCAAACTGGCGAACCTGGAAAGCCGCCGGCGGGCCATCGTCAATGAAGTGGAGAACCGATGGGCAATGCGTCAGAACACCGAGAGAATTACAGTCGATTTTCTGAAGGCTCATCCAGAGGTCGCTGAGAAGCGGGACCTTTTTGCCGCATGCCTACTTATCACTCAGGGCAGGACATCGGAGCCGTTGCGGCAGCTTCAAGAGGCTGCTGAAATCATGCGCTCACTCCCCGCCAATCGTTGGATCGGGTGGGTTGAAGCACACGGTATTCCGGGGTATCCATTCGGCGTAGTAGCAGGAAACTACTTCGTGGATGTCGCGATTGTCGGAGACGAGCTGACAGGCTCGGGGATAGCAACCGATGGGACAGATTTGAAACTGGTCGGAAAAAAGGGATTGAACGACACCGTGACTGGAACCGTTAAGAGCGGAGGTCTTGATCTGAAGTTCTCGGGACGCATGACTGAAAACGCGCTGAGCGTGGACTATTCTGGAACTTCGGGAACTGAATCGATCCGGGGAATCACTTGGGCCTACCGGTGACGCCCTCGGTTGCGCCGCACAAAACGCCCCGCACCCTGAATGGGTGCCGTAACCTGCTACGGACCAATCTGGTTGGGTCGCTCCTACGGAGCTGGAGGCCGCTTGGTGAATCTGATGTCTATAAACAGCCGGCTCCGCTGGAGCCGTTCCCGACTCAATGCCTGCGGAAGTTCAACTTGTGGTCGGTGCGGCGGGTCTGGCTGAACTCGAGCTTCGGCAGGTCGGTGAGCGTGGGGGATTCGGTTTCGTTCAGGATGGTTTTCGCCAGGGCCTTCAGCTCGTTCCAGCGTGGCCACTCGAGCGCGGGCGAATGCACGACCTGCCGGAGCGTGCTGCGCCATTCGATGATCACGCGGTCGATGTCGCCGGGGCCGGTCCACTCGGTCACGAAGGCGTGCTTGGCCTCGGGGTTGCGATGGACGCTGCGGACCACTTCCTCCGCACCGAAGCCGTAGCTGGGCGGAATGCCGTCCTCCAGATAGCCGGGAATCGTCTGGCTGCTGAAGAGCCGCCGGCACGCGTAGGCCAGCCGCCCGTCGAAACGCGCGTCGCCGCCGCTGAAGCGGAACCCGGCGTCGAGATTGGCGAGGTCGTAGACGAGTTCCTCCAGCGGATACTTCTCGTCCTCCAACGCCGCCGCGAGCGCAAGACCGTCGCCCTGGTGGAAGAAGCTGACGACCTGGCCGCGTCGCGTCGGGACGCCGCCGGCATTGACGAGACCGAGCCGTCGCCACAGGAGCGCAACGCCGCTGGCGGCGGGCAGGCCCATGCAGGTTTCGACGAGCGAACAGCGGGCGCAGTTGGCGGAAACGGTTTCGCGCTCGGGCGGACGCCACAACGCGACACCATGCCGGTCGATGGCGACCCGGAGCGGGAGTTCGCCGACATCGAGATGGACCATGAGCCGCATCTCCTCCTCGACGACGCGGACGACGGGCGTGTGCTGCGCGGCGAGATGGGCCTGAAGCGCGGGCAGGACGGTTTGTTCCCAATCCTTCTGCTCCAGCTCGCGGCGCTGCCAGTGCGTCGCACGGCGAACCCACTTGGCCAACACGAGCCGGCCATCGGCGAGGCGATCCGCGACGGTGCTGGACCGTCCGAAGAGCGGCCGGCCATCGGATTCACCCACCACGACGATCAAACCCTGGCCGACCTTCTCGATCGCCTTCGTCGAGGTGAGCGCGGGGATCAAGACGGGCGCGTCATCGCCGGGTGAGGGCACCCGGCCTACATCGGTGGAAGCGGGTGTTGTAGGCCCGGTCCCCTGACCGGGCGATTGGCCCATCACGTCTTCCCGGATCAACTTCACGTCCTTCACCGGCACCGGTTTCATCTGGCCGAGGCGCTCCCATTCGCCGCGGCTGTTGAAGATCTCGCGGACCATGGTGCGGACATAGCGTGCGCGTTCGGCGTCGGTCTGGAGGCCGCACGGAACGTCCGGATGCTTCAGCGATTCCTCGACGCCGAGGATGATCGGCTTGGTGGTGTAGAGCCGTTGCTGCACGCGCACCGCTTCCTCGAACGGCCGACGGCCCTGGACCGACGCGGCGTGCATGAGACCGAGGAGCGCGTTCCAATCGATCATGCCGCTGCGCGACAGCCACGCGGGCCGTCCATCGGCGAGGCGAAGGCCGTTCTGCGAGACGAGCACATAGCCGCATTCGTCCAAACCACGGCGTCCGGCGCGGCCGAACATCTGGAGAATTTCATCGGCCTTGATCGCGTGCTCGACGTTGTCGCGCCGGTAGGAATCGCCCGCGAGCACGACGCTGCGGAGGGAGAAGTTGATGCCGGCGGCGAGGCCCATCGTCGCGACGACCACGCGGAGCTGGCCGGCTTTGGCCAACGGTTCGATCACGCCGGCGCGCGTCGTGTAGCTCAGGCCGCTGTGGTGGAAGGTCACGCGCGACTTCAGCATCCGCGCCATCTTCTCGCCGACGACCTGCTTCTGCTCCGCCGTGAGCTGGAGCGGATTCGGGTTGGGCAGATAACGCGCAAGTTCGGAGGCGAGCGCTTCCGTGGCGCGGCGCTGTGGCGCGAACACGAGGACGGGGCCAAGATTCTCGGCAAGGGCTTTGGCCACGAAACGCGGCCAGTAGCCCTTGATCTCGGAAGGGACGAAGTAGTTCAGGCTGTTGCCGTCGATCTCCTCCAGCGGCACGGGCCGTTCCTCGTGGCGGACGAGCACGGCGCGGCGGCCTAGGCGCGTAAGCCATTTCACGATGTGATCGGGATTGGCCACGCTGCCGCTGAGAAGCAGCAGCTGCGTCTGCGGAGGCGCCAGCGCGATGGCCAGCTCGTAGTTCAGGCCGCGATCGGCGTCCCCGATCATCTGGTATTCGTCGACCACGAGCAGCGTCGGGCCGTCGCCGCGGATGAGCCGGTTCTTCTGCGTCTCCAACGTCGCGACGATGACCGGCGCCTCTAGGTTCTCCGCGAGGTCCCCAGTGGCGATGCCGACGGTCCAACCACGCGCCCGCCATTCGGCGAGCTTGTCATTGGCCAGAGCGCGTGTCGGCACGGTGTAGATGGCCTGGCCGCGGTTCTTGCCGTGGTTCGACCACAGCTCGAAGACGAGTGTCTTGCCGGCGCCGGTGGGTGCATGGACGACGACGTCCTGCCCGTCGCGCAACGCGGCCACGGCCTGCTGCTGCCAGATGTCCGGGACGGCCACCTGGTTCAACGACGCGGCCGCCGGATCACCGAGGTGGCTGTGGTGGACGCGCTCAAAGCTGTCGCCAAGGGTATTCATGCGAGACGACGCGACGGCGCCGTTGGTCGGGGAAGGTGGCTGACGGAACGCAAACCGCCAGTGCCTTGGAGGCAAAACTACTTCCGGCCGTGGACCCGTTCCTTCTTCTCCTCCCACTCGGTCTGCAGGGCCTTGCGTTCGCGGGCCAGCTCGGCCTCGAGCTCCTGCTGCTTGTCAAAGTCGCCGCTCTGCGCGGCCTCGCCGATGCGGTCCTTCAGCAGGATCTCGCGCTCGGCGATCTTGGCGGCGTATTTGGAATCGATCTCGGCGATCTCGGCCCTTTGGCGTTCGTCGAGTTTGGCCATGGGCTGGGACTTGTTCAGCCGTTCCATCGCGAGTTCGTAGGCGGACTTCATGCGGCAACCATGGGCCCGACGCGGCCAAGTTCAAGGGATGGGTTTGCAGGGGGGACGCTTCGACGTTGGTTGTTCGATGTTCGGTGTTGAGTGTTCTGAGCATCCGACATTCAACATCGAACACTGAACATCGAAGAACCCGCCTTCCCGAATCCGTTTCCCGGCCGCAATCTTCTGTCCATGTCGATCGGCAAGTCCTGCGAAGTGTTGTTCAGCCCGGCGGAGTTCCAGGCGCTGTCGAAGCGCGACCTTTCCCGCGCGGTCTGCGTCGTGTTCGACATCCTGCGCGCGACCACCTCGATGACCATCGCTTTGGCCAATGGCGCGGCGGCGGTCTTGCCGGTGAACGACATTCCCGGCGCGCTGGCGTTGCGGGCGAAGTTTCCTGACGCCCTGCTCGCCGGGGAACGCCACGGACTCCGCATCGGCGCGGAGCTGACGGGCGGAGTGGAGTTTGATCTGGGCAATTCGCCCCGCGAGTTCACCCGTGGGAAGGTCGCAGGACGCACGCTCATCATGACGACAACCAACGGGACCCGCGCCCTGCAGGCGTGTGCCGGAGCGAAGCAGGTTTTCATCGGCGCGTTCCCCAGTCTGGCGGCGACGACCCGCGCTGTTCTCGCGGCAAAGCCGGAGCAGCTTTTCCTCGTCTGCGCCGGCACGTATGAGGAGGCCGCCTACGAGGACACGCTCGCCGCCGGAGCGATGGCCGATCTCGTGTGGGACCATTTCGGCGAATCTGCCATGGCGGATTCCGTCGCGATCGCGCGGAACGTCTGGCTCGGAGCGAAGGCGGATCTCGGTGGCGCCATCCGTCATTCACGCAATGGCCGCAGGCTGTTGGCCCATGCGGAACTCAACGCCGACGTGGCCGTCTGTCTGCAACGGGACACGGTGCAGATCGTCGCGACGATGAGCGATGGCGTCGTCGGCATACGGACGGGCGTCTGATCTGGCGCCATCCAGCTGAGAAACGACTGCTGCAAGGCAGGGCAGCGCATCTTGCCTGCCCAAGGCGCCAACGGCATGGAGCCGGGCAGCGCGGGCCTATCAGGAGGTTGTTTCATCGGAAAAACACCGTCAGCCCGGGGCAGGCTGGAAGCCCGCCCTGCCTTCCATTCGATCCCGGAGTTGCTTCATCCACGCTTTGCCGTCTGATTACTTCCAACGAACAGGCCAGCCATGATCCAGCTCACCTATCCCTTCACCGAAGCCCAGGTCCTCGCCCTCAAGGTCGGCGACGAAGTCTCCATCACCGGCGTGCTCTTCACCGGACGCGACGCCGTCCACAAATACCTGCACGAAGGCGGCAAGCTGCCCGACGGCGTGAACCTCAGGGACGGCATCATCTACCACTGCGGCCCCGTCATGATGCCGCAGGCCGACGGCTCGTGGAAATGCACCGCCGCCGGTCCGACGACCTCCTACCGTGAAGAGCCCTACCAGTGGCAGATCATCCGCGACTTCGGCCTGCGCGGTGTCATCGGCAAGGGCGGCATGGGCGACCGCACGGTCAAGGCGTGCCTCGAACACGGCTGCGTCTACCTCCACGCCGTCGGCGGCGCGGCGCAGGTGCTGGCCGAGGCGATCAAGAAGGTCCGCAACGTCTACCTGAAGGAGGAGTTCGGTTCGCCCGAAGCCATCTGGGAACTCGAAGTGGAGAACTTCCCGGCCTTCGTCACCATCGACGCCCACGGCAACAGCCTCCACCGCGACGTCTTCGCCGCCAGCCAGGCGGAACTGCAGAAGCATCTGAGTCCGGCGGGGCATTGAGTTCAGCTATGCCAAGGATTCTGCGCAGAGAATCGGGATGGCTGGTTGTAGTCGTTGTTTGCGCTGTGGCCCTAGCATCGCTGCCGTTTGCCATCGTCAAGCGACAGAAACTCACCAACGAGTTCTTCTGCGATCAGTGTGGGATTGGGCAGCGGGTTGAGTCTGACAAGGCGGTCGGTTCGACAGTGCCTGCGCGCGATAAAGTCTCAGTTGAGCCGACCGAGTTGTCGCGTTGGTTTCGCACTCACATCTCCACCAACTGCCTGCACACTTGGAGAATCAAACATTCTTCATCTCAAATCTACGTGAGCCTCTCAGGTTTTCGACTTTGGAAAATCGTTGGCTCTTCGGGTTCCTATTCGGCTCCGTCCTTGCTTTCCCTTTCGACAACCGCTCTCGAGGAACTGGAAAAGCGGTTCAAACAGGATCCTGATGTCTGTCGTAGGTTTATCCGCGACCAACTACAGATGAAGGCCGAACCGGAAGAATGAGGCTAAATCTCACCTCCTTCTTGTAACCAGCCTCTGCCGAGGTTCTTCCTACCAAGGCGGCTGGCTCGCGTCGGTAACCGGCAACCCAAAGGGGAACACAAAGGGACAGGTCAATAGTCAGAACCATCCGGGAAACCCAACCCACAGCTCACGCTGTGGGCTACTTTCTACCGCACCTCCGGTGCTCAGAGCGGGGTTT
>JAYUUX010000244.1:0-5843 GCA_043754645.1 Verrucomicrobiales bacterium
CTTCTGCTGGACCGTGCCGGGCATGCCACGGATGCCGCCGCCGAACTGGAGAAGATCGTCGCGGCGGAACCGGCCAACGCGAACGCCCATCTTTCGCTGGCCAACATCCTCGCCCAACGCCTCGCGGAGCCGGCCAAGGCGCGCGTGCATTACCTCAAGGTGCTCGCGCTCGATCCAAAAAACTCCCAGGCCAATGCCATCCGCTTCTGGTTGGCCACGCCCCCGATGTGACATCCGGCCCATGCCGTGGCGAGCCAGTTGCCAAGCGGCTGCCGTCCCTCCAGTCTCGCGCCCGTTCAGGGACCGGCATGCAGTGGAAGTTGGAATGGGTCCAGATGCACATGCATCATTCCCACGCGCTGTGGCCGCTCCCTTGATCATCCTGTGCCACTCGCCAACAAACGCACCCGCATCGTAGCCACCCTTGGACCCGCCAGCGATTCGCCGGCCACGCTCCGGGCCCTCATCGCCGCCGGACTCAACGTCGTCCGCATCAATTTTTCCCACGCGAAATACGACATCATCTCCCGCAACATCCGGATGATCCGCGAGATCAGCGAGGATCTCGGCACGCCCGTGGGAATCCTCGGCGACTTGCGCGGCCCGCGCATCCGCGTCGGAGAAATGACCGACGGATCGATCATCCTCAAAACCGGCGACGACGTGGTCCTGACTCCCCGGACGATCGTCGGCACGCCCGAACGGATCGGGGTCTCGTTTCCGAAACTGGCCGGCGACGTCGAAGAGGGGACGCTCCTGTTGCTCGACGACGGCAATCTCGTTTTGGAAGTCCGCGAACGCAGGGACGGCGACGAGCTGCGGTGCCGCATCGTCCAGGGCGGATCCCTTTCGAACAACCGGGGCATCAACATCCCCGGCCGCCGCGTCAGCCTGCCGTCGTTGACCGAGAAGGATCTGGCCGACGTCGACTTCATCGTGAAGGAGAAGTTCGACTTCGTGGCGCTGTCGTTCGTGCAGACGGCGGACGATGTCCGGGGGCTCAAGAGCCATCTCCGCGCGCTCGGCGCGGACATTCCGGTCATCGCCAAGATCGAGAAGAAGAGCGCCCTCGATGACATCGAGGCCATCGTGCAGGAGTCCTACGGCGTCATGGTGGCGCGCGGCGATCTGGCCCTTGAGATGAGCCTTCCCGAAGTGCCGATCGCCCAGAAGAAGATCATCAACGCCTGTCGCACCGCGGCCACGCCCGTCATCACCGCGACGCAGATGCTCGAGTCGATGACCCATAACCACAAACCGACCCGCGCCGAAGTCACCGACGTGGCCAACGCCATCCTCGACGGCACCGACGCGATCATGCTTTCGGGCGAATCGGCCATCGGCAAATACCCGGTGGAAGCCGTCGCCACGATGTCCGCCATCGCACGCCGCACCGAAGACGCCCTGGACCGGGGCGAGCTTGGTAAACTGACCGAACCGCAGCAGGTCGATTCGCTCCGCAGCTCCGTCGGCCAGGCCAACCGCGACATCTCCCGCCGCATGAAATGCGCGGCGATGGTCGTCTACACGCTTTCCGGCGCGACCGCCCGCTGGGTCCTGAGCCATCGTCCGGAAACCCCCGTGCTGGCGTTGTGCCCGACCAACGCCATCCGCCGCCGGCTCACGCTGTCGTGGGGCGCGCGCTCACGCCTCGTTCCCGCGGTCGAGACGTTGCGCGAGATGCGGCAATCGGCGCTCGAAGCCGTCGTGGCGGAAGGGTTGGCGAAGTCCGGCGACCTCGTGACGATCTCGGCCGGCCAGCCGTTCGGTGAACCGGACAACACGAACCTGTTGATGATCGAGCGGGTGCCGTGAAGCCGCCGGGGATCGTCGCCCGCCGCAAATCGGATTGAAACCTGGTCGAGGCGGGGGCGTCTCATTGTCCGTCGCCCATCATGAGCAATTTTCTGAAAGCCAGTTTCGCCGTCTCGGTCTTGGTTCTCGCCGGGGTTCTCTACGCGCAGCACCGGTCCATCGCCACGCTCACCGCCGAGCTCGAAGCCATGCGCGCTGTGTCGCCGATCACGCAGGCCGAACGATCCTCCAAACCCCGGGGCACCGCGGCCGAACAGCTTCGCGAGCGCTTTTCCCCAAGCCCCGCCATCGGCACCGATCCCACGATCGCCCCACGTCTGGAAGTCGTGGAAGCATCCATCCAGGAACTCCTGCAGTCCTCGCGTCTGCTGATGGAGCGCGGCCAGTTGCCGCTGTCACCTTCGATGCTCGAAGAAGTCCGGAAGCGTTTCCTCGATCCAGCGGCGAGCGCCAAGGACCGTCTCGGCGCGCTCCGGCTTCTCGGGCGGAACGGATCGCTGAACGACGAGACCCTTCTGACGGCGGCGAATTGGGCGTTGTCGTCCACGAACTCGGCCATCACGCGGGAAATCCTCGGGCAGATCGGCGGTTCCACGAACACCGTCCTGCGTGGGCCGCTCATGCAGCTTGCGTCGACCTCCACCGATCCCAGGGTTCGCGCCGCGGCCTTCGAGGATCTGCGGCGATTCGCGGGTGATCCGCAGGTCAGCCAGCTTCTCTGGCAGACCGTCGCGACCGAGACCGATGAGCGCGTCCGCCTCGCCGCGCAGGACGCCATCCGCCGCGCTCCCATGACCGAGGCGCGTCTCGCCGAGCTGCAACAGCACGCGCTCAATCCACAGGCGTCCCCCGAGGAACGGCTCACGGCCGTGCGCGCCATGATGGGGTCCAAGGCCGACATGACCGACGTGGGCGCCTCCATCGCCGCCCAGGTCAACGCCACGCAGGATCCGGCCGCGAAGGCGCAGTTGCTGCGGTCGCTTGATGATTTCACCAATCCCGTTGTCCTGCCCACGCTGGTCGGGGGATTGCAGGACGGCGATGCCAACGTGCGCCTCAGGTCCGCGGACGCCCTGAGCGGTTTCGCCTCGGACGCCACGGTCCAGCAATGGCTCCGCTACATCATGCAGAACGATCCGGATCCGATGGTGAAGCGGGAGGCCGCGATGGCGCTCGGCCAAGGGCGCGACAGCAACGGCCAGGGGAAATCGTCCGGCGGAAAAGGGGGCGGATCCGACGAGTCCCGGCGCGGTCCAAGACCTTGATCCCTCGAATACCGCCGGCTGCGGAATCCCGATTGCCTGAAAGGCGGTCAGGTCGTTAGCGTCGCCCGCAACCCCGATCACCACTATGAAAACCGCCGTCTTCGCCTCCGCGTTCGTCCTCGCTGCCGTCCTGGCCCCCGTCTCCAGCCCGGCCGCCGATGCCCCCAAACCGCTCCGCGCCCTGCTCCTCACCGGCGGTTGCTGCCACGACTACGCCCGGCAGAAGGACATCCTGAAGAACGGCCTCGAAGCCCGCGCCAACATCGTCGTCGACCAGGTCCACACCGACGACAAGAGCACCAAGCCGCCCCTGGCCATCCTCGGCAACGCCGATTACGCCAAGGGCTACGACATCGTCATCCACGACGAATGCGCCGCCGACGTCAGCGATGCGGAGAAGATCAAGGCCGTGCTCGCCCCGCACAAGGCGGGCATCCCGGGAGTGAACCTCCACTGCGCCATGCACAGCTACCGCATCGGCAATGCCGGACAGGCCGCCGAGCCCGGTTCCGAGCGCGCCATGTGGTTCGACTACCTCGGCCTCCAGAGCAGCGGCCACGGCCCGCAGCAGCCCATCGCCATCAAGCATCTCGACAAGACCCATCCCGTCACCAAGGGCCTGGAGGATTGGATGACCATCCGCGAGGAGCTCTACAACAACATCAAGATCCGCGACACGGCCACGCCGTTGGCCCGCGGCACGCAGATGCTCAAGCAGAAGGACGGCACGGACAAGGCGGTCGAATACGTCGTCACCTGGTCCAACCTCTACGAGGGCAAGACCCGTGTCTTCAGCACGACCATCGGCCACAACAACGAGACAGTTGCTGATGGCAAGTATCTCGACCTGATCGCGCGCGGCGTCCTCTGGGCCACCGACAAGCTCGACGCCGAAGGCAAGCCGAAGACCGGCTACGGCCCCAGGCAGGCGGTGAAGTAGGCCCCGATATGTAATCCCAGATCGTTCAAGAAAGCGTTGGGCGACATCGCGCGCCATGCAAACATCTCTATCTCCGATTCTTCTTTTCGTGATGCTTGCGGGTATGCTCGCGCTAGCAGCGATTGTCGTCGCCTTCCGTATGCGCCCCACAAGGCAGTCTCGCATCGGATTCATCGTCGCTGTTTTGCCAGCGTTGTTGATGCTTGCTCTCTTTTACTCACTGGCGATTCACATGCACCAGAGTCTCGGTTCGTGGCCCACATCCATCGGTGAGAGTGGTTTCCCAGCACCGCTCGTCACGCATGGCTACATCGCCGCATACTACTTCGGCGTTTTAATGTTGGTTAGCATCATTGCATGGCCTGTCGCCTTTTTGCTCTGTCTGGCGATTCGACGCTGGAGAGTGCATCTATACTACTTGGGCTTGTATGCTCTGACGTGTCTCTTGTGCTTCGGTGCGATGTTGCTCGCACCGTCACAGTTTTTGAATTGGTGGTGGGATTGAAAACATTGTCGCCTCCTGCGTTGCAGTAAACCCGGCCATCGCGCCCAGGTTGCAATCCACGCCTCCCGCGACCCAGGTCACTGAGTTTGGGACGATCCCCAAGTCATGAAGACCTTGTTGTTGTTTCCCGTCGTCGCCGGGCTGCTGGCGCAGATGACCGTCGCCTGAGCCGAGGCCGAACCCAAAGTTGCCGCCCGCCCACCGATGCACCTCGGGACCATAGCAGTTCACGGCAACCGATAAGCTCCCCGCCCACCCCCTGGGTCGTGCCTTCAATCCAGCTGCGGAGCAGCGGAAGACAGTAGCCCCGGGCGTGAGCCCGGGGTTGCACGGACAACAAGAACAAGCTCCGGAGGAGCGGCAGACCGGCGTCTTTCGCTCCTCCGGAGCTTTTGACCACCAAGGAGCCCCAACCCACAGCCTACTCTGTGGGCTACTTTCTTCCGCACCTCCGGTGCTCGTTGCGGGGATTGAAGACGGGCCCCAGGCAAGACTTCAGCAGAGGACGATTCCTTCGATCGCCAGCAGGCGGCGCTTCCAATCAAGGCCGCCGGAGAACCCGCCGAGCTTGCCGCGACCGGCCAGAACCCGGTGGCAGGGGATCAGCAGCGGAATGGGATTGGCCCCGCAGGCCTGGCCCACGGCCTGTGCCCCGCGCGGCTTGCCCACTTCCGAAGCGATCTCGCCGTAGGTGCGGGTTTGCCCGAGTGGGATGCGCCGCAGTTCGCGCCAGACAGCCTGCTGGAAATCCGTTCCCGCCGGAACGAACGGCGGCAATTCCTCCGGAGTTTTCCCCGCAAGCATCGCCTTCACCGCTGCGAAGGCGAGCGCGTGCCACAAAGCGACGGCGACGGGCACGGGCGTCGTGGTGAGAGCGATTTGTTCAAAGGGGAAATTCAGTCCGACAAGGCCGGCGTCGGAGTAGTGGGCGACAAAGAGGCCGTGGTCCGTGGGAATGGGCAGGGAATACGGATGAATCCCGGTGTTCATGGTTCATTCGTCGCGGCCGCTCCGCGTGAAGAAGAACAGTCCGGCGACGACCCCCACGACGACCACACCGGCGACGAGGATCAGTGACAGGCTCATGGGATCTTTCCGCGCTCAGCGCTTCATGGCCATGGCGATGATGCCCCACAGCGCGAGGATGAAGATGATGGTGACGGCGATGAAGCGATTGCGCGCGACCCGTTTCTCGATCTTCAAGGGCCGCATGCCCTGGATCTGGCCGGCCGCGAGCAGCGAGATGAGCTTGGGATTCGCGGAGGGTTTGCCGGTGAACTGTTCCTTGACCTGTTTCCAGAGTCCGGGCAGGTCGAAC
>JAYUUX010000245.1:0-10869 GCA_043754645.1 Verrucomicrobiales bacterium
TCCGGGCTTCAAGGAAATCCATCCGATGGTGTTCAGCGGGATCTACCCGATCAACACCGCCGACTACGAAGCGCTCAAGGTGGCGATCGCGAAGCTCCAACTGAACGACTCCGCTCTGACATTCCAGACGGAAAGCTCGGCCGCCCTGGGTTTCGGATTTCGCTGCGGATTCCTCGGGTTGCTTCACATGGAGATCGTCCAGGAACGGCTTCGGCGCGAGTTCGACATGGACATCATCGCGACCTATCCGAGCGTCATCTACCAAGTGAAACTGACGGACGGGACCGAGAAGCTGGTCGACAATCCTGCTTTCATGCCGGAGGTGACCTACATCGAGGAGATCCTCGAGCCGATGGTGAAATCCTTCGTCATGGTCCCGAACGAGAACATCGGCGACATCCTGAATCTCATTTCGGAGAAGCGCGGCGAGGTCAAGAGCACCGAAACGCTCGACGCCCGCCGGGTGATGCTCACGGCCCAGATCCCTCTCAACGAGATCCTGATCGACTTCCATGACCGCATCAAATCCATGACCCGTGGCTATGGCTCGATGGATTATGAGCACGATGTCTACACGGCAAGCGACATGGTGAAGCTCGACATCCTGGTGAACGGCGAGGTGATGGAGGCGTTCTCCGCGCTCGTGCACCGGTCCAAGGCCGAAACACGGGGCAGGGCTCTCTGCGCCAAGCTCAAGGATGTCATCCCTAAGCAGCAATACCAGGTCGCCATCCAGGCCGCGATCGGAGGAAAGTTCATCGCCCGTGAGACGATCAGCGCCATGCGCAAGGACGTCACCGCGAAATGCTACGGAGGCGACATCAGCCGCAAGCGCAAGCTCCTCGAGAAGCAGAAGGAAGGTAAGAAGCGGATGAAGTCGATCGGAAGCGTAAACATTCCGCAGGAAGCGTTCATCGAGGTCCTCAAGAGCTGAGTTGGCCGCCAAACAAGGATTTGCCATGACGTTGAGCTGGTTTTTCTCGAAACAGATCAGAGAGGCAACCGATCTAGTTCGCCAGGCGGACAAGTTATACCGGCACCAGCGCGACATCCTCGCGCCCCAGGCCAGCGCCGCCATCCTCAAGGCCATTGTCGAGCTCAGGGCCGCAATCAAACGAGGGGCCACACCAAACGAACTTACAGACCTCGGGAATGCGCTGAACGAAGCGGCGGGCAAGTGGCTGCGGCCGTATCCGGCGGCCGGGATCCGTGAGAACGTCGAGGTGATCCTTGTCGCCATCGTGATCGCGATGGCGGTGCGCACCTACTTCCTGCAACCGTTCAAAATCCCGACAGGCTCGATGCAGCCGACGCTGTTCGGAGTCACCGCCGAGAACCTCAGGACTGCCAGGTCAACCGACCCGTTCCCGGGATTGCCCGGACGGATTCTGCAAGCGGTGGTCGGGGGAACTTTTTTCCACGAGTTGATCGCGCAACGCGACGGAGAAATCGTCGGCATCACATCGGAGAAGGTGTCGCGCTTCATCAACAAGAGCATCATTCGTGTCCGCTATAGTGGGGACGATACGGTGGATCACACGATTTGGTTCACCCCTGAAGAGAAGTTTTCCGAACGCGCCGGCATCGGTCCCGGACTGCGTTTCAAAAAGGGAGATCCGATCGTCCGGATGAAGGACGTTGCAGGGGACCATCTTTTTGTTAACCGACTTACCTACAATTTCCGGAAACCAAACCTTGGTGAAATCATCGTCTTCGAAACAACCGGAATCCCGGGTCTGATTGGCGGGCAGTTCTATATCAAACGCCTTGTCGGTCTGGGCGGTGATGAACTTCAGATTGGTGCCGATCGACACCTTGTCCGCAATGGCGCGCGCCTTGATGCAAATACCGAGAACTTCGAAATGGTCTACGGCGGCGGAGGTACGAAGGAATGGAAGTTTCTGGGGCACTTGAATGAAACCCATCGGACCAAGTATGCGCCGGGCTTAGGCGCTGGCCAGCTGGCTCCGCTGTTTCCCGATGAAAAGTCCAAGTATTCGATTCCCGCTGGGCTACTAATGGTCATGGGGGACAATTCGGCGAACAGCTACGATTCGAGGGCGTGGGGCGCTTTTGACGAGAAGAAGGTCATCGGTAAGTCCGCATTCGTATATTGGCCGATCATCAACCACGACGGGCATCGCTGGGGCTGGGCCCACCGATAAGCGGCATTACGCTTGGAGAATTTCGCACGGCCCACAAAAAAAGGCACAATGTATGTTATATGTGCTATAGTCGCACCCTACTTGCCCGATGCCCAGTTTCGAATTGTTCATTGGAGTCCAAACGTGAGGGTCACAAGATCTTTTGAGTCGTTCTCCTGAATCTGGACCGACGATCCTGTGATCGCCACACACCGGACCAAAAGATTTGTGCTGGCGCCGAGGACGAGGCGTTTTTGTTCGCCGACGCTGAATGGCTGGTTGTTGATCAACGCGAAACGCCGCGATGCCGTGCCAGAAATGCCATTGAGCCGGACCCGGAGTTGGGGCTGCGCTTCGACAAGTAGAGCCCTGGGAACGAACTTACTCGCACGGATCTTCGCATCGGACCGATCGGGCACCGATATCTGCTCCTCCAAATGGTCCAAGTAGGCCTTCGCCGAATCGTCGCCACGGTCGGCGGCGAGTCTCCACCATTTACACGCTTCAATCCTGTCTTGTGGAACGCCGCGTCCCTTGGCGAAGCACGCTCCGAGAACTCTCATGGCCTCCATGTGTCCAGCGTGGGCCGCAGCATCGAGAAAGTGGATCCCTTCGGCCAAGTTCTCCGGGACGGCGGCCGATCCTTCCTTCATGGAGAGCCGACCTGAGAGCAGATAAGATGCGGCGAGAAACGCGCCCTCAGGGCTGCCCTTCTCCGCTGCTCTTTTGAAAGACATCAGAGCCGACGGCATATCTCCGTCCGCCTCGAGCTTCAGGCCCCCTCGGATCAAATCACCGCTCTCAACATTTCCCTCGGCCGCACGCACTGGAACCGCGGCGCCCGTAACAGGCTCGCCACCATGCACCGCCATGACGCTGGACAGCGCTAGGGCGAAAAATACGGTCCGGCAATCGATGGGCATACCCTTCCCCACTGTTGTCGGCCGCATTCTGAAGCGACTTCAGCCTGAACTCTGCGGTGGGGCGGCCAAACGTCCGCTCGCCTTTGAAGTCGTCAGTCGACGGTGCCGAGAAAGGACCCGGACGACAGTTCGGCACGGAATTCTCCCGGAAGCTTCGGAGCATCAAATCTGAGCAACAGCGAGTGAGGGCCCGCCGCAACCCTGGCTTTCACCTCTGAGCCCGAAATGGAGACCGCCTTGCCATCAATGAGCGCGTTGGAGGGAATGCCTCCAGCAAGCTTGATCGAGATTTCGCCTGTCCCGGAGGAATTGAACTTCGCCGCGGCGTAGACGCCGTCCGGTTCCCTCCATTGGATCGATTTGATCGAATCGGTGAACGCACTCGCGGGAAGTCGACCGTCCACCGTGGTCATGACCGTGGTCCAACCTTTGCCGCGGAACCCGCCCTCGACCAGTTTCTCGTCGCCGAATTGCCGGACGTCGATTGTCCTGGGATGAAGTGCCCACACCCGGGCGACGTTGCCCTTGGATGCATCAAAGGCGCCGGGCTTGCCCAGTTCCGTGAGGAATCGGACGAGATCCAGTTTCTCCTCCTGGCCCAGTCCATCGATAAGGCCGGCGGGCATCAATGAAGCTCCGGTGGTTCGCGTCTGGATCTGGCGTTTCGCGATGGAGCTCTCGCCTCCGACGGCGTCCCTCAGGACCAACTCCTCGTTGGTTTCCCTGACAAGGATCCCCATCTGTTCCTCTCCGTCTTTCCGGGTGACCAAAACGGACTGATACCCCTCTTTCACCTTCCGGTTCGGATACAGCAGCGACTCGACGAGATAATCGGCCGGTGCCGATGCCCCGATGCTAGTCATGTCGGGACCGACCCGACCACCGGCGCCGCCGATCGCGTGACAGTTCACACATCCAAGCTGCACGCGCCGGTAGACCGCTTCACCCCGATGCGGATCGCCTTTGGACAGGGCGTCCGCCGCAAGGCGTTTCATTTCCGCGTCGCTGAGTCCGCCGACCGACTCCTCAAGTCCCGCTCCGCGGCTGAGGGCGAGGATGAGTTCCGGCTCGTTTCTGCCTCCTTCGCGGCTAGCCCGGACGCCGGCCTGGGCCACGACGGGAGGTATGCCGGTCTTCGGCAGGGCTTTTGTCATGCGTGCCGGAACGCCTCGGACCGAAAGGAGGCTCCGCCACAATCCAAGCGCGCCTGCTTCGTCCGTTTGATCGAGAAGAACACCGACGATCGCCGGTTCAGATCTGGCAAAGTCGATCGCTGCCAGGGCGGAAGCTGAAGACCTGCGGACGTCTGCGGGGCGTTCTTTGCCGGTCATTCCCCGCAGGGCGTCCGCGGCCGAATCCCCGCCCACATCACGCAAGGCCTGAATCGCGACCGCACCGCCGCTCCCTCCCCGGGTCGCCGCCTCGGACAGCGCAGGAATTGCCGCTGCCAGCCTCCATTGGCCGGCAAGCCGAAATGCCGCATCCCGGACCGGCTCGTTTGCGAATAGGCCGGCGACTTTGCCGAGATCGCCCGACGGCCGAACGTTTCGGATACGGGCCGCGTCCGCCAATGCCGCCAACGACTTCGTGGCCGCTCCGGCGTCAAAGCCATCGGCCAGGACCTGCGAGAACATTTTTCCAAGAGTCTCCTGTGATCCGGCCTTCCCGATCAGATCGATCCACGGCCCGCTCCCGTCCCTTGGCAACGGCTCGGATCCGATCAATTGGTCTAGAACTCCGGCGGCCAGCGCGGGCTCAATCGCCTTCAGGCCGAATTCGAGCTGTTTCTCGCGGCCAGCGGGTTTCCATGAACCGGTCTTGAGGGAGTTCAGCCAAACCTCGGCGAGATCGTTCACCGTGAGCCACACCGCGTAGTCGAGAAACGGATCCATCGCCTTTTCAAGTGAAGCCAACGCCAGTTCGGCGGAGCGAGGCGTCTTCTGGCCGGCCAAAGCACGGATTGCTTCCAGTCGCACACGAGGATGATCGTCGTCCAGAGCAGTTTCGATCCGAGGCACGGCGTTTGTCAGCACCGACTGGAATCGGTTCAAGAGGCGGACCGCGCCGGCGCGGACACGTCCGTCGGAGGATTTGAGAAGCGTATCCAGCAACTCCGGCTGGAAGCTCCCGACCGACTGGAAAGCCCAGAGCAGGCGTAGCCGATTGAGGTCCGAGGTCGTCGACGCCAGTTCGGTCTTGAGGGCGTCCCCGGAGTTCGTTCCCTTCTCCGCGACGACCCGTTGCGCCCGCTGGCGATCCCACGGAACCGGGCTCGAAAGCTGTTTGGCAACGATGGTCGCGGCTTCGCTGCGGCGGATGTCCGACATCGGGATCGTTTTGCCGACCGGAGCAACGCGCCAGATCCGCCCGTTCTCCTTGTCACGCCGGCGATCACGGAAATCCACTTCGCCGTGTTGGATGATCGGGTTCGACCAGTCGGCGATGTAGAGCGCGCCATCCGGTCCGAGTTTCACGTCGATGGGACGAAACGTGACGTTGGTCGTTCTGAGCAGGTCGGGCAGCTCCTTTGTCTGGTAGCCGCTGCCCTGCTCTTCGATCCCGAAGCGGACGATCCGATGGGCCCGGAAATCGCAGGTGACCATGTTGCCCTGCCAATCCTGCGGGAAGAGCGGCGAGTTGATGATCTCCAGCCCGCAGAACTTGGGATAGCTGCCAGGACTGACGCTCCGGAGCTCACGACGCATCTGGGAGTAGGTGAAATAGGATGCGCCATCGATCCCCCAGCTGATGCCCTGGCCTCCGGCGCCATCGGTCACGAAGGACTGGCCGTAGTCGTCGAACTGGTGTCCCCACGGATTGCAGAACCCCTTCAGGAAAACGCTGAGCTGCTGGGTGCGCGGATCGAAGTCGTGCACCGCTCCGCTGTAGGCACGGACGACGCCGTTGGGCGTCTCGATGTGGCTGTGGATGTAGATCGACTGGTTGAAAAACAGGCTGCCCGACGGGGCCCACTTGAGCGTGTGGAGGATGTGGTGCGTGTCCTCGGTGCCAAAGCCAGACAGGACGATGCGTTTTTCGTCGGCCACGCCGTCGCCATCGGTGTCCTTGAGGTGGAGCAACTGGGTGCTCTGGCCGACATAGGCGCCGCCGTCGCCCGGTTCAACTCCGGTCGGGATCAGGAGCCCGTCGGCGAAGACGGTCGCCTTGTCGGCAACGCCCCTTCCCTGGGTGTCTTGAAGAATGATGACCTTGTCGTTCGCCTTCTCGCCTGGCGCGATCTGGGGATAGACCTCGGAACTCGCGACCCAAAGGCGCCCCTGGGTGTCGAAGTTCATCTGGATGGGTTTGGCGAGAAGAGGATTCTCCGCCCAAAGGGAAACTTCGAAGCCCGGCGCCACGGAGAAGACGGGCTTCACCTGCTGCTGGGCCGCGACCGCCACCCCGGAGAGGAACGCGGAAGCCTTCGTCGTCGACGCGGTTTCAGCCACGGAGGGTTTCAGCTCAAACTTGCGGGGCTTCGGCTGCCGCAGCTGGGCGATCCGCGTTTCGTAGTCGGCGATGATCGGATCGAACATGGGGATCTCTTTCGCGTTCCGGCCTTGCTCGTGCCGTCGGAAACCGAAGAGGTAGGTCTCATTCTGCGGCCTCCAACGATGGAAAAACTGGCGGTTCTTCTCGATGATTGCCCGGCGCAGCTCCTCGATCTGCTCGGCCTGCGCTCCTGCCAGGATCTTCAGCGAACGCCTCCACTCGACGTCCGTTCCCCTCGCCGCCTCCTTCCCATCGATGAACAACGTGTATGAACCCTTTTCAAGGCCGAGGATCTGGACCACCGGAAGCCCAGGGCTGAGGAGCATCGGCTTCCCTCCCTCGAGATGACGGGCAGGTTCAAGGTTGTCGTTCAAGACCGTCGCCGAAAAAGACGCCCGCGTCCTGACCGAATTCGTTACCGTCGAACCGAAGCTGCCCTCGCGCAGTTTCCCATCCTCCAGGAGGCTGAACCTCCAGTTGGCCGCGGGCTGATTCATCGCGATGTCGATCAACTCCGCCACCTGGCCGTAGCCGTAGTTCGACAGGTGGATCCCGTTGTCTGTGAAAAAATGGCCGGCCGCATAGGCTGGTCCGTCACGCAGGTCGCGGAACAGGTCGGTGAACCACGCGTTGCGTTCCTTGGCGAGGTCGCGGAGCGCCGCCGTGATCGCCTCAAGCACCTTGTTGTGGGCGGTCGGATCCGGAAGCGGCGCCGGCATCCGTTCATGCCGGATGGGGCTTACGACCATGAAACGCACCTTGTCCTTGCGCCCGGCAATCTGCTCGATGGCGTCCATGAGCTTCGCCATGTCGCTCTTGAACGGGCCCACCGCATCCATGCCGTCGAACGAGTTGGCCATGCCGTAGCCGAGGATCACCAAGGTGGGCTTGACCTGGGCGATCTGCTCCTTGAGCCGGGTGAAGACTTTTTCCGGCTCGCGGAAGTCGAAGCTGGAGCGGCTGGTGCCGCGCGGGGTGTCGGCGCTCCATCCCAGATTGCGGACGATGAACTGGCGGTCCTTGAAGCGCTCGTGGAGACGCAGCTCGAGGTGGCAGTATTCCTGTTCGCGTTCGATCAGCGTATCGCCGAGGAGGAGGACCCGGTCTCCGTCGACGATTTCGAGGCGGTTGGTGTTCTGGGCGGACGCGGTCAGGGAAATCAGCGCGGCGCAGACGAACGCGCAAACTGCTCGTGGAAACATGGTCGTTTTGATCATGGGACTGGGATTGGGGCTACTTCGGTTTGCCGGTGAGGCTAGCCCTGACCGCCTCGGCGATCAACCGGGCGCCTTGGGCGTTCGGGTGGATGCGGTCGGGAAAGAGCTCAGCTTTTCCGGCCAACGCGGAATGAAGGTCGATGACAGGGATCCGGCGACGCTTGGCCACCGCGCGGATCGCCGGGATCACTCCGTCGTTGATCGTCGCTTCGTTGATGCCCCAGCGGGTCTCGTAGGCCGGAACCGGCAGGCAGAGGAAAATCTTGGGCCTGGACGGCAGGCGCCCGAAGTCTTTGATCAACGCCTCGAGGTCCTCCTCGAATCCCCGGTTCCGGATCCAGTTCTGCGGCTTCGTGTCGTTCGTTCCGAGCTTGATCACGACAATGTCTGGCCGGAGTCCGAGTGCCGCGTTGAACTGCGGTGTCAACCGCCACGGGTTGTCGCCGTGGGACAGGAGCGTCGCGCCGTTCACCCCGAAATTCCAGACGTCGAACTTCTCGCCCAAAAGCTGGCCCAGCACCCGGGGGTAGCTGTTCTTTTCACGGTCCTCGACGCCGGCGCCGTAGGTGATGCTGTCCCCGACGCACGCGACCTTGAGCGGCCCCTTCGTCCGCGACGATCCGATCCCCGCGGAAGCGCAGCCCGTGATGCAGGCAAGCGACGCAAGTCCGGCGGTATGGAGAAAGTGGCGACGGTTCATGGTGACTCCGGATTGAACCGGCGAACGGCCGGATCAGGCAAGCGGGCCTTTCGGGAAACGCATCCCGACGATCAACTGTTTTTCGGGTTGAACCGAAGAGCCCTGCAACTAGGTTGATGATGATGGCAGCGGAGATTCCAACCGATCCGTCAGGAGGATTGATAGCGGTCCTCCTCCTCATCTTCGTGATCGTGCCCCTCTCGTTGTTCGCCGCTCTCATCGTGCGGTCGTGGCTCGAACGACGGACAACGCAGAAAAGGGTTTCCAACAGGCGGCTGGTCTCCCGGGCCACACGCCATGCGCGTTCCCTGCTCTTCGAGCGCCCGGGACGTTGGATGGCGATCAAGTCCACTTCGGCAGAGGATGTCCGCGGAGCCCTGGGTCTCGGTGAAACCATTCCATGCTCGTGGGACGAAGGATTGACTGAGGCCCGCGAGCAGATGCTCTTCGTCGCTCCGCCGGTTGATGGGTGGGTCCTGGTGGTCGGCCACAGCCTGCCGGACCCCTCCGACGATTCCGACCGGTCGTTCCACTTCCTGAGGCGCATCAGCCAACAATTGGGCCATGTCCAGTTCTTCAGTTTCAATCGCATCGTGAACCACCATGCGTGGGCGATAGTCGACCAGGGTGAAATTTTCCGCGCCTATGCATGGGCCGACGAAGTCGTCTGGAACCAGGGGCCGGTGACGGCGGCGGAGCGCGAATTGAAATTGCGGACGCGTCCCTACGCATCCGAGTCCGCGCATCCCCTTTCCTCCGTCGAGGCCGGAGCCAACTGCGACCAACTGACCCGCCTCGCCGCACGCTGGGGAATCGATCCGGCGATGGTCGCGGAGGAGGTCTCCAGCGGCGACGGGGGCTGCGTCGGGCGTATCAGCCGTCGGATTTGATCTTCGCCGCGTGCAGCCTAGTCTCCCGGTCATGGTTGCCCCGGTCCGAATCTTGTTTGGGTGTCTGCTGGTCGTCATGGCGGCACCTCACTGCCACGCGGACGACTGGCCCCAGTTCCTCGGACCGAAACGCAACGGCACTTCCCTCGAGACCAATCCGATCGTCCCCTGGTCCGGCGACGGCCCAAAGGTGGTTTGGCAACGGGATGTCGGATCTGGCTTCGCCGGGCCTGCGGTCAAGGGTGAACGGTTGCTGCTCTTCCATCGGATCGGAAACGAGGAACGCCTGGAGTGCTTCGCGGCCGCGACCGGCAAATCCATGTGGACCAACTCCGGCCCAACCCGTTACCAGGATGACTTCCGTTTCGACGAAGGACCCCGTGCGGTGCCCTCGATCGATGGCGACCTGGTCTTTGCCGTCGGTGCGGAGGGTGGCTTCCGGTGTGTCGAACTCGCCACGGGAAAGACGGTCTGGATGCGGGCACTGTTGAAGGAGTATGAGGCGGAGAAGGGTTTCTTTGGCGTGGCGTCCGCCCCTCTGGTGGTCGGCAACGTCGTGGTCGCCAACGTCGGCGGATCCAACGGGCGGGGCGTGGTTGGATTCGATCGGTCGACTGGAAAGGAGCTCTGGAAAGCGACCGATCACGAGGCCAGTTGCTCGGCGCCGGTCGGGACAGTGATCAACGGCAAGGCACTCGCTCTTTGCTTCACACGGGCCGGTTTGGTCGGAATCGAACCGGCGACCGGCAAAGTGCAGTTCGAGATTCCGTGGCGCGCCCGGTCGTCCGCCTCGGTCAACGCGGCCGCGCCGGTTGTTTGGGGCAATCGGGTTTTCATCACCGCCAGCTACGACACGGGAGCCAAACTCCTGAGCCTTGGGGACGGGACTCCGACCGAGATCTGGTCGAACGACGCGAGCCTCTCCAGCCATTATCCGACGCCAGTCTGGGCCCAGGGAAATCTCTTTGGATTTCATGGCCGTCAGGAAAACGGATCCGAACTCCGCTGCGTCGAATCGGAAACCGGAAAGGTCCTCTGGAGCCAGGACGGCCTCGGGATTGGACAACTGATCGTGATCGGCAACCGCCTCGTGGTTCTTCTCGAGAACGGCGAACTGCTCCTCATGTCCACCAGTTCAATCAAGGCGGAGATCCTGGCGCGCGGCCAAATCCTGGGATTCGGAATCCGGGCTGCGCCGGCCTACTCGAACGGTCGTTTCTTCGCCCGGAGCCCGAAGAAGCTGGTTTGTGTGAAGCTGGCGGAATGAGCCGATGCCGGATCAATCCGCGGCCCGGGACGGTGCGGCCGCCTTGCCTTTCACCTTCTGATACATCGCGAGACAGCGTGCCCGCTGCACGTCGTGCAGAACGATGCGCCCGGCATACTTGGAGCGGCTGAGCACGAGTGGATTCTCCCATGGCTGATGCACAAGGTCCGACGGAACGTCGCGCAACTCCGGCACCCACTGCTTCACGAAAACGCCGTCGGGATCAAACTTCTCGG
>JAYUUX010000246.1:0-2999 GCA_043754645.1 Verrucomicrobiales bacterium
CCGAGCAGCAGCGCCTTCAAGTCTGGGGTTCGTTCGAACTTCGGCCTGCGGACCCGTTTCCTCGCATGCGTGTATTGGACCTCGATGAAGAAATTGACCGCCACCGGATTCCTGATGCTCAGGGGAGCTTGTTTCGTCGTGTCCCTGATTGCTTTTGTGGTTCCAAAGGCTCACGCGGCGGAAGTCGTGGCGACGGGCGCGGGTTCCTATCTCCGCGGCATACCCGAGGGAGCGAAGGGGCCGCCTTCGATCATCTACAAAACGGAGGAAGCCCTCGGTCCGATGCCCTCGAACGACTGGTGGAGTTCGTTGGCCTGGGTGCCGTTCTCCGACGTGATGTATGCGCATCCGCTGGCGCTGAAGGCCGTCGAGGGCGGACTGCGCGTATACTATCCGGGCGCCAACATCACGGCGAACAACGCGGCCATCTTTGGGTTCATGCCCGGAGGAACCGATGACCTCGTGCTGGGGCATTCGGCCGTCGAGAAGTTTTCCGAAGCGCGGGTGGCGGGTTGGAGCGATTGGTTTGTCACGGCGCAGATGGGAGACAAGGCCCGGGGAATGCGCCTGACCTTCGGGCATGGATCTCCGTTCGTGTTCGCCGAATTCGCGGGAGGCGAGCCGGTCGTTTCGTTTACCAAGGCGCCCGAGGTGGTCTCCGGAAGCGCCGCCGATCCGGTCCTTTGCGTGCGGATGGGCAAGCGCATCTACGCGCTGTTCGCACCGACTGGTTCGACTTGGACCGGGCTTGGCACCACACGTCTCGCCGCCAAGACGGGTGGCAGATCGTATTTCAGCCTCGCTGTCCTTCCTGACGAAAAACCGGAGACTCTGGCGCTCTTCCGCAAGCACGCCTACGTCCACGTAGCAGACTCAAAAGTTGCGTGGACCTACGATGAGAAGCGCGCCGCGATCGGGACCACGTTCAACTTCACCGTGAGGACCCACGAAGGCGCGGAGACGGGGACGCTGTTCGCGTTGTATCCCCACCAATGGCGCGCGGCTAACGCGGACCTGACCGGCCATTCGTATCCGAGCATTCGCGGACCGATGAAGCTGGCGCGAGGATCCGGCTTCACCACGACGATGGCCTTGCCCGCGGTGTTGCCCTCGCTTCCGCTGACCCGGGGCGTCGATCGTTCCACGCTCCGCGAACTGCTGGCTGCCGAACTTGCGGAAAAGCCGCAGCTTACCGGCGACACCTACTGGCTTGGCAAACAGCTGGGGAAATGGGCCACGATGCTTCCGCTTGCCGAGCAGGCCGGGCACAGGGCCGCCGCGGCGGAATGTGATTCGCGGATCCGGTCCGTCTTGGAATCTTTCCTGACCGCGACCGACGCGAAGGGTTTGCCGAAGGGCAAGTCCGACGGCGTCTTCGCCTACGATGCGGCTTGGGGCACGCTCATCGGCTATCCCGCCAGCTACGGCAGCGACGACCAGTTGAACGACCACCATTTCCACTATGGCTACTTCCTCCGTGCCGCCGGTGAGATCGCCCGGCGCGATCCGGCTTGGGCTGCCAAGTGGCGGGGGATGCTCCTACTGCTCGTGCGGGATGTCGTCAGTCCTGACCGCAACGATGCCTTGTTCCCTTTCCTCCGCTGCTTCGATCCCTACGCCGGCCACTCGTGGGCGAGCGGGCATGCGAAGTTCGCCGACGGCAATAACAACGAATCCTCGAGCGAAGCGGTCAACGCGTGGTTCGGTCTCATGTTGCTGGGCGAGGCGACCGGCGACAAGGTGACGCGGGACCTCGGCGCGTGGTTGTTCACCACCGAGATCGCGGCCATCGAGGACTACTGGTTCGACGTGCGGCGCGAGCTCTTCCCGACCAACTATCCCCCTTCCGTCGTCACCATGGTCTGGGGCGGCAAAGGCGCGAACGGAACGTGGTTCAGCGCCAATCCTGAAGCGGTTCATGGCATCAACTTCCTGCCCATCACCGGCGGTTCGCTCCACCTCGGCCGGTGGCCGGAATACGTGGAGCGCAACTACTCGGCGCTCCTGAAGGAGAATCTCGAAGCGGACATCCAGGAGGCGGCCAAGAAAGGACTGCCTGCGCCCACGCACGACGGCTCCGCCTTCGACTCCTGGGCAGACATCCTGTGGATGTATCGCGCTCTGTCGGATCCTTCCGACGCGAAGCGAATGTGGGATGGGCGCGCGGCGACTTTGAAGCCTGATTCCGGCAACTCACTCGCCCAGACCTACGCGTGGATCACTGCGCTGGGTGACCTCGGTCAAATTGATCGCACGGTCTCGGCCGATGCGCCTTTCGCGGCGGTCTTCATGAAAGCCGGCAAGCGCACCCACGTGGCTTGGAACATGGGCCCGGCGCCGCGGGTGGTCGGGTTCAGCGATGGCGTGAACCTCGATTGTCCCGCGCGGTCGGTTGGAGTTCGTTGAACCTGCGGGGCGTGGTCTCGGGAAGGTTGCCCGACGAGTTCACTCCTTGGCCGCCTTCTTCTGCCGTGCCGCTTTGCGTTTCGCTTTCGGGGCTTCGTCCACCGCGGGCGTTTCGGACGGGGCCGAATCTTTGGCACGGACGACGTTGGTTTTTGGGAAGTGGACGGAGAGCTCCTTCTTGACCGACGCGGACTCCGGCCTGCTGGCGAGGTTGGTCCACTCGTTCGGGTCGGCGTCGTGGTCGTAGAGTTCCTCGCCGCCGTCGGAGTAGCGGATGTAGCGCCAGCGTTCGCTGCGGAGCGCGTGGTTGTTCTGCAAATAGGTCGTGAGCGCCGGCGTGGACCAGGCGGCTTTCGGATTGGCAAGGAGCGGACGGATGTTGAGGCCTTCGACATGGGCCGGCTTGGTGATGCCGGCGAGGTCGCAGAGCGTCGGATAGATGCTCATGAAGTCCACGGTGCGGTCGCAGACGCCGCCCGGCTTGGTGAGGCCGGGCACGACCCAGATGAAAGGGGCGCGGGTGGCTTCCTCCCAGAGGGCAAATTTCCGCCAATGCTGCTTTTCGCCGAGGTGCCAGCCGTGGTCGCCCCAGA
>JAYUUX010000247.1:0-4949 GCA_043754645.1 Verrucomicrobiales bacterium
AGCTCCGCTGGCGCGAGGCCAAGGATCTCGAAAGTTCCACCCTTTCCATCGTCCAGGAGGTGCTCTCCTCAGTGCGAGTCGTGAAAGCATTCGCGCAGGAGGACCGCGAACAGGAGCGCTACGTCTCCCATGCGAGCAGGAACCTCCGCGAGCAGCTCAAGCTCGCATTCACCGGTGGCAGCTTCGGGCTCATCGTCGGTGTGGCGATGGCTGCGGGAACGGCGGTCGTGCTGTTCCTCGCGGTCCGCCACGTCCAAGAGGGCCGCATCTCGCTGGGCGACCTGATCCTGGTGATGAGTTATCTCGCGCTCCTCTATTCGCCGCTGCAAACCCTCAGCAAAAGCGCCGCCAGCCTGCAGGGGTCTCTGGTCAGCGCCGAGCGCGCCTTCGAACTGCTCGACCAGGCCCCCGATGTTCCGGAGAAACCCGATGCCCGCCCGCTCGTCCGCGCCCGGGGAGCGGTGGCCTTCGAGGATGTCTCCTTCGCCTACAACGCGGACCGGCCCGCGCTGCAGGGCGTTTCGTTCGCGGTCCCGGCCGGGGCGCGGATCGGCATCGCGGGCACGACCGGAGCCGGAAAGTCCACGCTCGTCAGCCTGTTGCTCCGTCTTTACGACCCCACGGGCGGCCGCGTCCTGCTCGACGGCGTGGACCTGCGCGACTTCAGGCTGCGCGACCTCCGGAACCAGTTCGCCATCGTGCTGCAGGAGCCGGTGCTGTTCTCGTGCAGCATCGGCGAAAACATCTCGTATGCGAAACCGGAGGCCACCGAGGCCGAGATCATCGCCGCCGCCACCGCCGCGAACGTCCACGATTTCATCACCCGTCTGCCGCAGGGCTACCAGACCGAGGTCGGCGAGCGCGGTGTGCAGCTCTCCGGCGGCGAACGGCAGCGAATCTCGCTCGCCCGCGCGTTCCTGAAGGATGCTCCGATCCTGATCCTCGACGAACCGACCAGTTCCGTGGATGTGAAGACCGAGACAGCCATATTTGAGGCGATGGAGCGGCTGATGGCAGACCGGACGACCTTCATGATCGCGCATCGACTGAGCACGTTGGACATCTGCGACGTGCGGATTCAAATGGAGCACGGAAAACTGGTTTCCTTCACCCAGGCACGGGCCCAACGCCCCCTTCAACCCAGCATCGTGGGCGTCGCATGAGAATCGCCCTCGTCTCCCAGGAGTATCCGCCGGAAACCGCCAAGGGCGGCATCGGCACGCAGACCTTCATGAAGGCGCACGGCCTAACGGCGCTGGGCCACGAGGTCCACGTCATTTCCCGGAGCCCGAACGCCGAGCGCACCCATCGCGACGACGGCGGCGTCCACATCACCCGCGTTCCCGGCCTCAATGCGCGAATGGGCGTTTACACCGAGGCCGCCGACTGGCTGGGCTACAGCGCCGAGGTCGCGGCCGCCATCGCATCGCTGCACTCAAAGACCCCGCTCGATCTGGTCGAGTTCCCCGAGTGGGGCGCGGAGGGCTATGTCCATCTGTTGAACCAGTCCGAGTGGAATCGGATCCCGAGTATCATCCATCTCCACGGCCCTATCGTGATGTTCGCGCATACGATGGGTTGGCCCGAAATGGATTCGGAGTTCTACCGCACGGCGAGCTCGATGGAGGGGACGTGCCTGCGGTTGGCGGATGCCGTGTTCTCGTCCAGCGAGTGCTCGGTGGACTGGTGCCGCAAGCACCACGGCCTGAAACATAAGGATGTCCCGGTCATCCACACCGGCGTGGACACCATCCAGTTCGCCCCGCGTCCTGTGCCCAAGGCGGAACGCCCGACCATTGTCTTCGCGGGCAAGCTGGCCGCGAACAAGGGAGTGCATTTGCTGGTGGAATCCGCCTGCGACCTGGCGCGCGAGTTTCCCGGCCTTCACCTGCGCCTGCTCGGCCGCAGCGACCCGAAGCTGGCGGCGGAATTGCGAGATCGCGCGCGATCCGCCGGATTGCCCGAACTGCTGGACCTCCCCGGCTTTGTCGACCGTGCGGAATTGCCGGAGCATTTCTCCCGCGCACACGTCTTCGCCGCGCCGTCGCAATACGAGGGCGGACCGGGCTTCGTCTACCTGGAGGCGATGGGGTGCGGACTGCCGGTGATCGCCTGCGCTGGCAGCGGCGCGGCCGAGGCGGTGCGGCATTGTGAAACCGGCCTGCTCATCCCGCCCCAGGACGCGCCTGCCCTGACCGCGGCATTGCGGTCGTTGCTCCGCGACCCGAAACGATCGCAGGCGATGGGCGATGCGGCGCGTCGTTCGGTGTTGGCGGAGGCGGACAGCCGTGAATGCGTGAAGCGCATCGAGGAGTTCTACGGTGCCGTGTCGGGCCTTCGGACGCCTAAAGGAACAGGAGCATGACCGCCACGACGATCATCACCCGTGTCCTCCGTGGTTTCGACGACGCGTCGTTCGGGCCTGCCCAGTGGAACGGCCTGTTGGCCACCGGCCAAAGCGATGTCGTGTTCCTGACCTGGCAATGGCAATCCGCATGGTGGGACACCTTCGGGCGCGGGGAGTTGCTGCTCATCGCGGCGGAGCGAGATGGAGGGGTGGTGACCCTCGCTCCGCTGTTCTCCGAGGCGGGCATGGTCTATTTCGTCGGTGCCGGCGGGTCGGACTATCTCGACTTCATCGGAGACATCAGCGACCCGGACGTGCTCGCCGCCATTCTCGTCGAAGCCCGTGGTCACGTCGCAGATTTCATCGGCTTTGTGTTTCATCACGTGCCGGACGCGTCGGCGACAGGCCCCCTCCTGCAACAGGCTGCGGCACGTTTGGGTCTGCGGATATTCGACGAAGGGAGCCAGTCGGCACCGGCGCTGGAGATTCCCCTGGACGGAACGGCCGCGATCGAAGCCGCCAAGAAGAAGAGCCTGGTGCGGCACGAGAAGTCGTTCACGCGCCTCGGCCCACTACACGTCGAACATCTCACCGACGGCGATGCGATCCTTCCGCATCTCGACGAGTTCTTCGCGCAACATCTGGCACGCTGGGCGGGCACGAGCTCGCCGAGTTTGTTCAACGAGGAGAGGCAGCGGCGGTTCTATCATGAAGTGGCCCGCAGGGCGGGGAAGACCGGGTGGCTGCGTTTCACCCGGATAGGATGGCAAGGCAGGGCCATCGCCTTCCACTTCGGGTTCTGCCACCGGGGGAGCTTTCTCTGGTATAAGCCGAGTTTCGCCATCGATCTGGCCAAGCAGTCACCGGGCGAGGTTTTGCTGCGGCACCTCCTGCTGGCGGCCGCCGCCGAAGGCGCGCACACGTTCGATTTCGGCCTGGGAGACGAGGCGTTCAAGTCGCGCTTCGCCACGCGGGTCAATGTGGTCCGCAACTGGGGACTGTATGAACCTAACGCCGTCGCCGACCAAGCCCCCGCCCAATCGCCATGAGCCGCATCCTCGTTCTCGCCCCCCATCCAGACGATGAAGCCATCGGCTGCGGTGGCACCCTATGCCGCCACGTTCAGGCGGGCGACGAGGTGCACGTTGTGTTCCTGACTTCCGGCGAGAAAGGCGGCCACGGGCGCTCGGAGGCCGAAACGATCCGGGTCCGCGAAAAGGAAACGCGGGCGGCGGCGAAGATACTTGGCATCGCGCATCTTGAGTTTTTCCATGAGCCCGATGGCAATCTAAGCGCAACCCCTTCGTCCGTCCGAAAGCTGACGGAGAAACTGAAGGCGTTCCGGCCGGACGTGATCTATGTCACGCACGACCAGGAGATGCATCCGGACCATCGCGGCGCGGTCCGACTGTTGCGGCGTGCGCTCAAAGCTGCGGGCGGAAAGCGTCCTGACGTGCTGATGTATGAGGTCTGGACGCCGACGCAGAAGCTGGACGAGATCGTGGACATTTCTCCCTTTCTGAAAACCAAGTTGGCGGCAGTGCGGGCTTATCGGAGCCAGTGCACGGTTGTGGGATTCGTGGAGGCGGTGCGGGGATTGAACCGGTATCGCGGCGAACTGCACAGTTGGCCGGGCGGGGATTACGCGGAAGTTTTCACGAGACTGAGACCATGATCCACCACGTCTATGCCAACCAATCGAACGTGGGCGACTGGCTCTCGGCACAGGGCATCCAGTCGTTGCTCGCGCCGGTGGCGGTGACGGAACACTTCTGCGACGAACCGTTTGTTCCCGCGACGCTCGAGGCCTTGAGCAAAGCCGGGCCGGAGGATTTCATCGTCATCGGCGGCGGCGGGCTTTTCATGGACTACTTCGTGCCCTTCTGGGAAGGGTTCCGCCCGATCGCGGCGCGCGTGCCGTTCGCCATCTGGGGCGCGGGTGCGTGCGATATGAAGCGGGAGCGGACTCACGCACCGTTGGAATTGGTCCGGGAGATCGCCCGTCGAAGCCGGCTTTGTGTGGTGCGCGATGAACTCACCCGGGAGCAGCTTGCCGGATGCGGCCTGCCGGCACCGGTCGCCTGTCCCACCCTCAACGCCGTAGCGACGATGGGCGGCCAACAAAGTCGGCTGCTGCACTCGGACAACTACGACAACGTGGGCGCGGAGATCTACGAGCGCATGGTCGCGGTGGGCGAGGCGTTTGCCGCGCGCACCGGCCGGAGCTATCGGCAAACAAACAACCTGATTCCCTCCGGTCACAGGGGCGAGTTGAAGAAGACGATCGACCTCTATGCCTCCGCCGACCTGGTCCTGACGTCCCGGTTGCACGGGTGCATCATCGGGTTGGCCCTGGGGCGGCCGGTCCTGGCGGTGTCGGGCGACCACAAAGTGGAGTCGTTCATGCGCGCCGCAGGACTGGGGGATTGGGTGTGCGATCTGGACGACGTGGATTCGTTGCCGGCGCGGTTGGAGAAGTTGTCCGGGCAGCGGCTCCCGGTGGAATTCATCGGGCAGGCAAGGCGGGAAAACCGTTTGGTGGCGGAGCGGGTGCGGACTTTTCTAGCGGTGGAGCAAACCTAACCTTTTATTCAAATGCGCA
>JAYUUX010000248.1:0-1913 GCA_043754645.1 Verrucomicrobiales bacterium
ATTCATCAAGCAGAACGGCGGCGAGGCCTTCGTCGACGTGATCAAACGCGCGCCGGGGTTCTTCGACTGGTATCTCGACCGCCTGGCCGCGACCAACGACGCCAACTCGGACAAGGGCCGCGTGACCATCTCGCGGTCCATGGCCGAGGCTTTGGCCAAGGCCGGCAACGATGTGGTCGTCGACAAATACGTGCAGAAGACGGCCTTGAAACTCGGCGTTTCGTCCGATGCGGTCCGGGCGGATTTCAAGAAGCAGATGAAGGCCGGTCCGGCCCCGATGGAGGAGGAATACGACATGCCTCCGCCGACCGATGAAGCGGTTTACCCCAGGCCCTCACCCGGCGAAATCATCCTGTTGCAGCTCCTGCTGGAGAACGAAGACGTGGTCGCGCAGGTCGCCGGCGTGCTCGCGCCGGAATGGCTGACGCACGACCTCGTCCGCCGCGCCGTGGAGCGGAGGCTGGAGGCGCATCAGAACGCTTCGTGGCCGGGGTTGGCTTCGTGGGTCGGCGCGTTGGAGGACATCGCGACGCAGCGGATGATCACCGAGGCGTTGGCCACGCCGCACCATGTCACGGATGCGGCCGGCGTCCTCTTCGGCACACCGACGAAGTCGGGGTTGCTTCCGTTGTTGCGGGACAAATGGGTCGATGCCCAGATCGCCGCCGTGAACCAGCGCCTGGCCGATCCGGATCTGCCCGAGGAGGACGGCAATCATCTCCTCGCCCGCAAACAGGAGCTCCGCCACCTCAAGGGCAAGCCCTTGATCCCGTAGGCCGGCTATTCAGCACGGCGAGTTGGTGTTCTTCGTGGATGAATTCGCTTCTCCGGTTTAGCACTTCCGCGATGAGTCTCGCCGATGTCGATTGGAACGCCCTGCAGCGACTGCGCGCCGCCTTTCTGGCCGGCACCGCCGGGCGTGCGGCCTATTGGCAATCCGAGCGCGACCTCGCCAGCTACGACGCCACCTTCGCAGCCCGCATCGGTTGGAAATGGGACCATGTTCTCAATGAACTCGAGCGCCTCGGCTGGACGCCGCCGGTCGGGCCGGTGCTCGATTGGGGCTGCGGTTCCGGCATCGCGGCGCGGCGTTTCCTGGCGCACTTCCCTCCATTGCCTTCGTCGGAACTCTGGTTCAGCGACCAATCGAGCCTGGCCGTCAGCTTCGCCATGCAGCGGACCCGTTCGGCGTTTCCGGAAGTGTCCGTGCGCGCCGGCCAACCAACCCGCGTCGGCACTCTCTTGATCAGCCATGTTTTGACCGAGCTGGACGCACGCGAGGTCGATGAGCTCCTCGATCTCCTCTCCATCGCCGACGCGGTCGTCTGGGTGGAACCCGGCACGCACGAGACAAGCCGCTGCCTGATCGCCCTTCGTGAGAAACTGCTTTCTAAGGCCGCGGCCGGCGAATGGAACGTGGTCGCGCCCTGCACGCACCTGAAGGCCTGCGGCATGTAGGCCGCCGGCAACGAACCGCATTGGTGCCACCACTTCGCCGCACCACCGCCGGAGGTGTTCATGGATGCGGACTGGACCCGTTTCAGCGACCAGATGGGCATCGATCTGCGGAGCCTTCCGCTGAGTTACCTGGTGCTGGATCGCCGATCCTCGCGGCCGATGCCGGAGGGGGCCGTCCGTCTGATAGGCCGTCCACGAGTCTACAAGCCCAACGCCCTTGTCTTCGGCTGCGACGCCACCGGAGTGTCCGAACGCTCGATCACCAAACGCGCGCATCCCGCCGGGTATCGCCTTGCGAAGAAGGACCGGCTGGAGCCGCTCCAGGTCTGGCGCTGCGAGGGGCCGCTGGTAGCGGAACTGAAGCCGCTGCTGCCTCCCGTGGACACCGAGGAGGACGACGAGGCCCAATCTGTTTCAGGCCCGTAGGAGCGACCTGCTTATAGAACGGACTTCGA
>JAYUUX010000249.1:0-10929 GCA_043754645.1 Verrucomicrobiales bacterium
TCGCGCCAACATCCCGAGTCCCCAGATCGCATGGATGCGCGGAAGTTGTTTGTCGCCCTTCAATGCTGCGGTGAGTTCCTTCGTGGCCTTCTTATCGACGAGAGAGAACTGAGCCTCCTGGCGGACGCGCTGGTCGGGATGGCCGAGGAGTTTGACCAGCTCGGACAAGGGCCGCTTGTCCATGCCGTCGGCGATGAGCGTCTTGGTTTCGGCGGCGAGCGCGTGGTCCGTGTAGTTCGTTTCGGTGAATTTGTAGATGCGTCCCTTGCCGGTCTTGTTCCAGCCCTGCACCCAGTCGAGGGCGTAGATGGATCCGTCATTGCCCATCTCCACGTCCGTCACGAGGAAACCGGTCGCGAGCTGGTCGCGCTTCGTCACCTCGAAGGACGCCCCCTTCGGCTTCATCTGGATCATGTGGATCACGCTGCCCGGTCCGCCGCGGAAGTCCGCGAGGAAGAACGTTCCGTTGTAGGATGCGGGCAGGCCGACGCCGCTGTAATGGGCCAGCCCGGAAGGTCCGGCCGCGATGTTGGCGATGGCGGGGAGATGCCACAGGCCGGTGGTTTCCGGACGGCAGAGCTTCTCGTCGTTCCACGGGCCGCGGCTGTTGGGCTTCTCGATGAACTGCCAGCCGACGTGCCATCCGCTGTCGCCGCCTTCCACGCAGTAGACCCAGCGCGCGGGATCGCCGCCGTCGGAGTTGTTGTCGCCGGTGAAGAGATTGCCGAAATCGTCGAAAGCCAGTTCCTGCGGATTGCGCAGGCCGCGGTGGAAGACCTCCAGTTCCGAGCCGTCGAGATTGCAGCGGAGCACCGCGCCGCGCTCGGGTTCGGCCACGAGCTTGTCGCCCTGCTTCACGCTGAAGCCACGGTCGCCGCACGTGAAGTAGAGCTTGCCGTCGGGTCCGATGCGCAGGCCGTGCAGGTCATGGCCGAGGAACGCGTTGCGGACGCCGTAACCGTAGCTGGAGATTTCCTTCTTCTCGGCGATGCCGTCGCCGTTGTCGTCGCGCAGGCGGTAGAGCGCGGGAATGCACGTGAACCACACGTCGCCCTTGCGCGCGAGCAGGCCGGCGCCGATGCCGTCGAGCCAGTTGTTGTAGCCCTGGCTGAAGACCGTCGACTTGTCCACGACCCCGTCCGGCCGCGTCGACCAGAGCATCTTCACGCGCTCGGATTCCCGGGAGAACTGCTCCTTCTTGGCCGCGTAATGCTTCTGCATGAAGGCCTCGCGGTCGGCCACGGTCTTGCACGCGAGCTCCTCGTCGAGCCACTGCATGAAGCCGCGGATGTCGAGCACGCCGTCCGAGTGGCGGAAGGTTTCGGCGACGAAGAACCGGCCTTGCTCGTCGATGGTGAAAGCCACCGGGTTCGCCAGGTGCGGTTCCGCCGCGACCAACTCGGTCTTGAAGCCGGGAGCGACCTTGAAGGTGCGGATGGCGCGTTCGCCCTCGTCGGAGGCGGTGGCCACCTTGGGCGCGTAGGCGTCGGATTTGGAAAGTTCATGGCCGGCGGCCAGCAGGGAGGCCCCGGAAACGGCAAAGGCCACGGCGGAAAAAATCCGGCGGTGCCAGGAAGGTGTCGATGCGGACATGGTGCTTAATGGTATGTCTCGCGGTCCCCGGAGCAAGGCGGCTCTGCCGGGTTTTCGCGCGGGTAATGCGACTCATAACCCCGGCGGAATCTTCACGGTGTTTAGCCGCCTCCGCATTTGCCTCCGTCGGACCCGCCCCCTAGCCTGCGCCCGATGTCAGGAGCATCTGAACCCGATCACGTCCGCCAACTGCGCGAAGCGGTGCGGCTTTCCCCGGAGAACGTCCCGCTGCGCCAGGCCCTCGCCGATGCGTTGCTGGGGGCGGGCTTGACCGCCGAAGCCGTCGCCGAATACCGCGCCGCGCTCGCGCTGGGACCGGAGAATCCCGCGCTCAAGTTCGGCCTCGCCCGCTCATTCCATGCCGATGGAAAGAGCAGCCACGCGCTCGTCGTGCTGGAAGATCTGGTGAAGTCGCCAAGCGCGCCCGCCCGCGCCTTTGTCCTGTATGCGCGCATCCTCGCCGGCATCGGCGAAGTGGAGCAGGCCGTGGAGCAATACAAACGCGGCGTGGCCAAGGACCCTTCCGCCGCCGACCTCGACTTCGCCCAACGACTCGGCATCCGTGCCGTGCCGGAAAAGGAATTCATCGAACCGGCGTTCCGCCCCGGCGGGCCTGACGAAGAGGAAGTCTCCGAAGGCCGCGTGCGCCAGTCGTGGCAGGGTTCCGAGGAGGAAGCTCCCGTCGAGATCGAGAAGCCGAAGATCACCTTCGCCGACGTCGGCGGCATGGATGCGCTCAAGGAGGAGATCCGGCTCAAGATCATCTATCCGTTGACCCACGCCGAGATGTTCAAGGCCTACGGCAAGACCATCGGCGGCGGGATCCTCATGTATGGCCCGCCCGGTTGCGGCAAAACGCACCTGGCCCGCGCCACCGCCGGCGAAGTGAAGGCCGGCTTCATCTCCGTGGGCATCCACGACGTGCTCGACATGTGGATCGGCAACAGCGAGCGCAACCTCCACTCCCTCTTCGAGCAGGCCCGGCGGAACGCGCCCTGCGTGCTTTTCTTCGACGAGGTGGACGCCCTCGGCGCGAGCCGCACCGACATGAAGACCAGCGCCGGCCGGCACCTCATCAACCAGTTCCTCTCCGAACTGGACGGCGTGAAGGCCAGCAACGACGGCGTGCTCATCCTCGGCGCGACCAACGCTCCCTGGCACCTCGACAGCGCCTTCCGCCGTCCCGGCCGCTTCGACCGCATCCTCTTCGTCCCCCCGCCCGACGCGCCCGCCCGCGCCGGTGTCCTCCGCCTGCAGCTGCGTGGCAAACCGCAGGAAGACGTGGACTACGACGCCGTGGCCAAGAAGTGCGACGGTTTCTCCGGCGCGGACCTCAAGGCCGTGGTCGACATCACCATCGAGACCAAGCTGCGCGACGCCATGAAGACCGGCACGCCCACGCCCATCCGCACCAAGGACCTGATCGCCTCCATCGCCGCGCAGAAGCCGACGACGCGGGAGTGGTTCGCCACCGCCAAGAACTACGCCCTCTACTCCAACCAGGGCGGCACCTACGACGACATCCTGAAGTATCTGAAGATCTGAGCGGCTAGATGGTCCTGCTATGAACGAAAAACGCCTCGCTCATTTTCATCTGCTGCATGGAAAGCTATTGCCGGCAGAGAAAGCACTTGAAGACGCGCTCAAAGAGTCGCCATCAGACGCCGAGACTCATGCTTGGCTGGCGTTGGTTCTTCATTCTCAGGGAGTGAACGACAAGGCTAAGCAACACGCGGAGACCGCGCTCAGGTTAGCCCCTGATCTCCCCTTCGCGCACTACGTCCGTTCCTTTACCCGACTCGCTGATCTGAGAACTATCGAACTGCCGCTTTTCGGAACCATTCTGATGGACAGCCAAAGCGTCCGAAAAGCAGTAAGGGACGTGGAGAATGCGATCCGGCTGGAACCGGATGACGTGGATTTCCATGTGAGGTTGGCTGAACTCCAAGCCCTGCTAAAGCGATGGAGCGATGTTCTTGTTGCGGCGGATCGCGGTCTCAGACTTCAACCCGGAAATGTCCCGGCCGCTATTTTACGGTCGGACTCTTTAAACAAACTTAGGCGCAAACAGGAAGGCCTTGAGACGCTCGTTCTCACCCTTGAGGCCAACCCAAATGATTCAGATGCGCATTCAGCCCTCGGATGGACGCTCCTTCGGTCGGGTCAGGATCAACAAGCAAGAGAGCATTTCGAGGAGGCGCTCAGGCTCGACGCGGATTCGACTTGGGCACAAGAAGGCCTTCTGGAATCCGCCCGAAGAAAATATACTCTCTACCGATGGAATTCGATGTGGCGTTTTTGGAGCGAATCCATCCCGAGGCCGCTGAGCGACCTGATAAACTTGGCTCTTGTGTTTGGAGGCGCAGCGGCAGCGATTCGACTTACTGAGACCATCAAACCTTGGGGAGGCGGCAAGAATGTCGAACTAGGCGTGCTCGCTTTGTTTTTCAGCGCGTTTGCCGGTTGGCTCTACGCTCCAACCATATTCGGCTGGCTTGTCCGTCGAGAGAGAGCCGGACAGTCATCGTTGGCTGAAGGGCAGCGTCGATTTCAAAAATCCCATTTAGTAGCGGCGGGCATTGGTCTTGTCGCAGCAATCTTTGCGCTGATCGCCGAGGGGTATAGCCGAGAACTCCAATGGGGTGTCCTGGGTTTGGGTCCCGGTCTCGGCGCATCCTGGATTACGACTCAGATCCCTCAGCCTCGAATCAGGCGCTGGGCCTGGCTCTACTCGGCATTGATCCTCACGGCTGGCATTCCGGTGGCGCTTTTTCTCGAAGAGAACGTCGAAAGGATGTCTGCATGGGGCGCCCTTTGTGCTCTTCTGGCTCCAGTTTTTCCGGTGGGCTATTTGCAGGAATGGAGCAAACGAGCCCAGTCGGAGGCGGATCGCCAGTCTGCCAAGGAACGATTGGATCTATGACACCCCAGCTCCAGCGCGCGCTCGTCCTCCAGGAACAGGGCCGCCACGACATGGCCGAGAAGGAACTCCGCCAGCACCTCGGCACCGATCCGTCGGACGGCTTCGCCCACGCCGCGCTGGCCATCAGCCTTGCCGAGCTGGAACGCCGTGACGAAGCCGAGCAGTCCGCCCGTGAAGCCATCAGCAACGCGCCGGACATGGCCTTCGCCCATTACGCGCTGGCCCGCGTCCTGTCCGACCGCAACCGCACCGACGAGGCCGCCGACACCATCCGGGAAGCCATCCGCCTCGAACCGACGGATGCCGACTACCACGGGATGCACGCCGCCATCGAGTTCGAGCGGCAGCGTTGGAAGGAGTCGCTGGCCGCTGCGGAGACCGGGCTCCAGTTCGATCCCGAGCACGTCACCTGCAACAACCTCCGCGCCATGGCGCTGGTGAAGCTCGGGCGCAAGGCCGAGGCCGGCGCGACCATCGACGCCACCTTGTCGCGCAATCCGGACAACGCCTTCTCCCACGCAAACAAGGGCTGGACCTTCCTCGAGCAAGGCAAACGGAAGGAAGCCATGACGCACTTCCGCGAGAGCCTCCGTCTCGATCCGTCGAACGACTGGGCCCGCAGCGGACTGGTGGAGGCCATCAAGGCCGGAAACCCGGTATACGCGGTCATGCTGAAATATTTCCTGTGGATGGCGAAGCTGTCCGGGAACGTCCGCTGGGCCATCCTGCTGGGCGGCTACTTCGGCAATCGCATGCTTGGCAGCGCGGCGGAGTCCAATCCCGAATGGGCTCCCTGGATCACGCCGGTCCGCGTCCTCTACATCGCCTTCGCCCTGCTGACATGGCTGGCGGCGCCGCTTTTCAACCTGATGCTCTTCCTGCATCCGTATGGCAAACACGCCTTGGACGACGAGCAGCGGTCGCAGGCGGGCTGGGTGGGACTGTGTCTGGCGTTGGGCCTGGGATCGCTCGGGATCTGGTTCCTGTCCGGACGAAACGACGACTACATCGTTCCCGCCCTCGTCTTCGGCCTGCTGGCCCTGCCCACGGCGGCGATCCATTCCTGCCCTGTCGGTTGGCCGCGAAAGACGATGTTGGCGATCACGCTGGTGCTGGCGGCGGCGGGGCTGATCGCAGTCGTGCTGATCTCGTTCGTGCACCCTCCGAAGAACTCGCCCATGGGCGGTCTGGCGATGGGGGCGTTCGGGTTTTTTCTGCTCGGCAGTTTCGTTTCCCAATGGGTGGCCAGTTGGCTGATGACCCGGCGTCCGGCCCGCTGACACACTGGCGGCCGCGTTGGCTTCATGGAAAAACCTCTTGTCACGTCCGACTTCGCTGATAGTTTGCCCGCCCTTTGATATGAAACCGGACACCCATCCGAAGAACTACCGCCTCGTCGTTTTCCGCGACTCAGGCACCGGCCAGTCATTCATGACTCGTTCCTGCGTCAACACCAACCTCACCGCCAAGTGGGAGGATGGTAAGGAGTATCCCCTCTACCTGATGGGCATCTCCGCGTTCTCGCATCCGTTCTACACCGGTCACCAGACCTTCGTGGACACGGCCGGACGCGTCGACAAGTTCCAGCAGCGCATGGTGAAGACCCAGGCCGCCCAAGCCGCCCAGGCCGACGTCACGGCGTCCAAGAAGAAGAAGAAGTAGCTCTCCCCATCAAACCGCCCGCTGGCTGCAACACGGCCCGCGGGCGGTTTGCTTTTTGCCGGCGATCCCCGAATCCCGGACGCCTGATACCTCATCCTTCCCCAAATGGACCTTCGCCCCCATGTCGACCGGTTCTCCCGCCGCTTCGCGGAAGTCGAGGCGGCGTTGGCGGATCCCGGCGCCTTCAGCAACCCGCAGCGCGGGCAGGAGCTGAACCGCGAGTATTCCCGGCTCAAGGATCTGGTTTCGACCGGCACGGCCTTCCTCAAGTGCGGGGAAGACCTGAAGGCCAACCGGGAGATGCTGGCGGCGGAACCGGCCGAATCCGAGTTGGCCGCGATGGCCAAGGAGGAGATCGCGCGTCTGGAACAGGAGGAAGGACCGCTGCGGCAGGCCGTCATGCGCGGGCTCGTTCCGCCCGAGCCGACGGATTCGCGCAACACCATCATAGAGATCCGGGCCGGGGCCGGCGGAGCGGAATCAGCCCTCTTCGCGGCCGCCCTTTTCCGGATGTATTCCCGCTATGCCGAAGCGCACGGCTGGAAGGTCGAGCCGATGGACGCCAGTTCATCCGACCTCGGCGGCTACAAGGAAGTCATCTTCAGCGTCACCGGAGAAAACGTCTACAAGCGCATGAAGTTCGAGAGCGGCGTGCATCGCGTGCAGCGTGTCCCCGCCACCGAAGCCCAAGGCCGCATCCACACCAGCACGACGACCGTCGCGGTCTTGCCCGAGGCTGAGGAAGTGGACGTCGTCATCCGGCCCGAGGACATCGACGTGCAGGTCTGCCGCGCCGGCGGCCACGGCGGACAGGGCGTCAACACGACCGACTCCGCCGTCCGCATCTACCACAAGCCCTCCGGCCTGGAGGTGCGCTGCCAGGACCAGCGTTCGCAGATCAAGAACAAGGCCTCCGCCATGACGGTCCTGCGCTCGCGATTGCTCGAGCGGAAGATCGCCGAGGAGAAGGCCAAGTATGACAGCCAGCGTTCGCAGCAGGTCGGCAGCGGCGAACGGTCGGAGAAGATCCGGACCTACAACTTTCCGCAGAACCGCGTCACCGACCACCGCATCGAGCTCACGATCTACAACCTGCCCGCCGTGCTCGAAGGCGAGATCGACCAACTTGTGGAACCGCTGTTGACCCACGAACTCGACGAAAAGCTCAAGAAGCTCGAACTCTGACGGCGCGTTTTCCCATGACCCTTCCTCCCCACATCCGCGGCCTCGTCTTCGACTGTGACGGCACTCTGGCCGACACCATGCCGGCGCACTGGCGAGCATGGCAGTTCGTCAGCCAGAAACACGGCATCCATTTTCCTGAGGACCGCTTCTACTCCCTCGGCGGCGTGCCCACACGCGACATCCTCAAGATGCTCGCCGCGGAACAGGGCCTGACCCTGGACCCGCTCGCCGTCGCCAAGGAAAAGGAACACGCCTACCTGCCCGCGTTGCCCAACGTGAAACCGTTGGCCCACGTGGTGGACGTGGCCCGGGCGCACGTCGGCAGGATCCCGATGGCCGTCGCCTCCGGCGGCAACCGGGACGTCATCCACAAGGTCCTCGTGCATCTCGGCATCCGCGACTGGTTCCAAGCGGTCGTCACCAGCGAGGATGTGACCCTCCAGAAGCCCGCACCCGACATCTTCCTCGAAGCCGCCCGGCGCATCGGAGTGGAGGCGCGGTTCTGTCGCGCCTACGAGGACACCGAGCTCGGCATGAGGGCGATCCGTTCCGCCGGGATGGAAGCCGTCGATGTCCGCATCGGCCTGCATCCCGTCTGACGGCGCGGTTGGGTCGTTAACCTTTCTTCGTCTTCCGCCGATTCCCCGGCGGGAACCTGCCTGTCCTGATCCGGCCCGTCGCCGGATCGCTGCAGCGTTCCCCCGACGTGATGAAAGGCGATGCCTTCGAACTGCTGGACCATGACCGGGGCGCCCCGCGCGATGCGGAGACCGTGGCCGAAGCCGGACTGCGGGAACTCTACGAGAAGCAGCGCGAGATCGACATGCTTGCCAGGGTGGCCGGCTCGGCAAACGCCTCTTCGTCCACGGCCGAGGCCGCGCTGTCACTGCTCGAGGCCGTCTGCGATTTCGGCCCATTCGACTGCGGATTGGCCCTCGTTCCCGCTGACGCGGTTTCGGGCGACGGCCACGCGATCGTCGGCCACGACGCGGTGTTCGGCCGGCACCACGAGTTTCTCCATCAGGTCCAGTGGACCTTTGACCACCAGCCGTCCTCCATCGCCGAACTCGTGGCCGAAGTCGACGAGGTCGGGTTCTACCGCACGCTCGTCGATGCACCGCCGCGCTCGCTGCCGACCGAGGCGGCCGCAAACGGCCTCAGCGGCGTCTGCCTGATCCCCGTGTTCGGCGCCACCGGCGTCGTGGCTGTGCTCGCGTTCTTCTCCCATCTGCCGATCCCGAAGGACCACCGCGCCTCCGGCCTCGCGATGGGGGTCGCCGCGCAGTTCGGCCATGTCATCGAACGTTCGCGCTCGCGCATGGCCCTGCAACGGGTGCGCGAGCAGCTCGAGTCCCGTGTGCTCGAACGCACGGCGTCGCTGGAGCAGAACCTCACGCTGCTCCAGGATTCGCTGGAGGAGAAACGCCGGAACAAGGACGCCCTCGTCGCGAGCGAACACCGCTATCGGCAGGTCGTGGACAACCTCCAGGAAGTCGTGTTCCAGACCGATGCCGAGGGCCGGTGGGCGTTCCTCAATCCGGCCTGGAGGCTGGTCACGGGCTTCACCGTCGAGGAATCGCTGGGCCGGCTGTTCATCGATTTCGTCGAGCCCGAGGACCGGGCGCGGACCCTGGACCTGCTCCAGCCCCTGGCCGAGCGGAGGGTCGATTTCTGCCGCTGCGAAGTGCGCTACCGCCGCAAGGAGGGGGGATTCCGCTGGATCGAGGTCTTCACCCGTTTGGCGACCGGCGCCGACGGGCAGGTCACGGGGACCATGGGTTCCCTGACCGACATCACCGAAAAGAAGCTCGCCGGGGAGATCCGCCGGATGGGCGACGAGCGGCTGCGCCGCCTGACCGCCAGCGTTCCCGCGCTGATCTACCAGTTCGGCGTCTCGGCCGACGGGTCCATCGCCTTCCGCTTTGCCAGCGAGGGAAGCCGGGCCGTGTTCGGCATCGAACCCGACGCCCTCACCCTGTCGCCCGCTTCGCTGACCGGGCGCATCCATCCGGATGACCTGGCGGGTTTCGAGGAGTCGATCCGACGGCATACCGTGGAGCTGGTCCACTGGACGTGGACCGGCCGCTACCTCCATCCGGACGGGACCACCCGCTGGCTTCGGGGCTGGGCCCAGCCCGAGCGCGCCGTCGACGGCGGCGGCGTCTGGAACGGCATGTTCGTCGACGCGACGGACGAGCACGCCGCGGTCGCGGAACTCAGGCAGAGCCGGGAGCAATACGAGCTCGCGGTCGATGGTTCGAGCTGCGGCATCTGGGACTGGGACCTGACCGCCAACCGGATCTATTTCTCGCCGCGTTGGAAGGAGATGCTCGGCTACCGTGACGAGGAGCTCGTGAATTCGCCGGACACCTTCCGCGAACTCGTCCACTCGGAGGATCTGCCGCGCGTCATGGCCGCGCTCGAACGCTGCATGCAGGGCGAGACCAAGTCCTACGAGGTCGAGTTCCGCATGTGGTCCCGCGACGCCTCATACCGGTGGATCCTCGCGCGGGGTGCGGCCCTGCACGATGCGGCCGGCCGGCCGTTCCGCCTGGCGGGTTCGCACACGGACATCACGTCCGTGAAGCGCGTCGAGGAGCGTCTGCGCATCCTCGAGTCCGCCATCTTCCATGCGAACGATTCGGTCGTCATCACCGAGGCGGATTCGATCAACCTCCCCGGTCCCGCGATCATCTACGTCAACGAGGCGTTCTGCCGCCAGACCGGCTACCGGCCGGACGAGGTCGTGGGCCGGAGCCCACGGATCCTGCAGGGCCCGAGGACCGACCGTGGCGAACTCGACCGGCTGCGCAGGTCGCTCGAGGCGTGCCGCCCTTGTTCCGCCGAACTGGTCAACTACCGCAAGGATGGCAGCGAATACTGGGTGGAATTCAGCGTTGTGCCCATCGCCGACAAGTCGGGCGTCTACACCCACTGGGTCTCGGTCCAGCACGACATCACCGAACGCAAGAAGGCCGACAGCGTGCAGCAGGCGCTGTCGCGTCTCGGGCTCTCCCTGAGTTCGGCGACCTCCGCGGCGGAAGCGGCCGGAATCCTCGCGGACGAGTCCGGGCGCGTTTTCGGTTGGGACTCGTTCCGGCTCCTCCTCCACGACAAGACGACCGGGCTCGTCGCCGAAGTGGTCGGCATCGGCACCGAGGAAGGCCGCCCCACCGTGCTGCCCAACGCCGAGCCAAGGCCCGCTTCCGGACTCGCCCGAAAGGTCATCACGGAGGGCCCACAGATCATCCTCCGCGACGGCGACCAGGATCCCGGGCTGGAGCTCCGGCAGTTCGGATCGGCCATGCCCGGCGATTCCCTGCTCCTCGTCCCCGTCCGCCGCGGCGCGGAGGCCTTCGGCCTGGTATCGGTCCAGAGCGGGCGGCCGCAGGCCTACACGCCGCAGGACCTCGTCACCCTCCAGATCATGGCGGACTACGTCGCGGCCGCGCTGGAGAGGATCCAGGCCCAGGAGGGGATCCGCCTGGCGAACGAGTCGCTCGAACACCGGGTCGCCGAACGCACGGAACAGCTGGCCGCCGCGAACTCGCGCATGAGCGTCGAGA
>JAYUUX010000250.1:0-3885 GCA_043754645.1 Verrucomicrobiales bacterium
CCTAGTGCTTTGCACGCTCTCAACCCCGGTCTTCCAGCAGGAGACCGGGGTTTTCTATTCGTGAGCTGACGCGTCCGTTGACGCCCTCGCCAAGGATTCCCTAGCTTCCTTCCGCAATGATCATCGCTCCTTCCCTCCTCGCCGCCGATTTCAGCCGATTCGGCCGGGACGTGGTTCGCGCCGAAAAGGCGGGGGCCGAGTGGTTGCATCTGGACATCATGGACGGTCACTTCGTGCCCAACATCTCGTTCGGGCCCGAAGTCGTCCGCGTCCTCCGTCCGCAGACCAAGATGTTCTTCGACGTCCATCTGATGTGTTCCAAGCCGGAGATTCTCTTCGAGCCGTTCGCCAAAGCCGGCGCCGACTTGATCACGATCCATGTGGAACTTGGCGACCGGGTCGAAGGACTGATCTGGAAGATCCGTTCGCTGGGAAAGAAGGTCGGTCTCGCCATCAATCCGCCGACGCAGATGCAGTTGATGGAGCCATTCCTGTCGAAGGTGGATCTTGTCCTGGTGATGACCGTGAATCCGGGTTTCGGCGGCCAGCCGTTCATTCGCGAATGCCTGCCCAAAATCCAGCAAGCCCACGCCTGGAGAAAAGACCGTGGCCTGAACTACCGGATCGAAGTCGACGGCGGGATCAACTTCGCAACCGCCGCCGAATGCGCCCGGGTCGGGGCCGACACGTTCGTCAGCGGGACAGGAGTCTTCGGTCAGCCGAGCCTGCGAACCGCCATCAAGAAGATGCGGAAGATCGCCGCCGACAACTCACCGAAAGCCGATCCCGGATCCGAGCCTGCCGCGGACCTGTTTGCTGGTCGTTAATCGGGAAGGCGCGGATTCGTGTTCAACCGGATTGTTTCGTAGTCCACCCTTGTCGCATGGCCCAGATCCAGTTTGGCACAGACGGCTGGCGAGCGGTCATCGCCGAGGACTTCACCTTCGCCAACGTCGAGCGCGTCTCCCAAGCCAGCGCCGACTACTGGAAGGCGCGCCCGGCCGAGGTAACTCAGCCCTTGGTCGTCGTCGGTTACGACCGCCGCTTTCTCTCCGACCAGTTTGCCAACCGTGTAGCCGAAGTCATGGCGGGAAACGGCTTCGAAGTTCTCCTCGGCGACTCGCCGACGCCCACTCCCGCCGTCTCCTACGCCGTCAAAGCGCACAGGGCCGTTGGTGGCGTGATGATCACCGCCAGCCACAACCCGCCGTCGTTCAACGGCTACAAGCTGAAGGCTTGGTATGGCGGCGCCGCTGATCCCCTCATCTGCAAGGATGTCGAAGCCTTCCTCGACCGATCGCCTGTGAAGGCGCAACCGCTGGCGGAAGCCGTGAAGCAGAAGCGCGTCACGATCCGCGATCTCCGGCAGCCGCACTATGCCGCCATCAAGAAGCTCGTGGACTTCAAATTGATTGCGAAGTCGAAGCTCCGTTTCGCCCATGAAGCGCTCTTCGGTGTTGGAGCGGGATGCTTCGATGAGATTCTCGCTGGCACGACCTGCAAGGTGACAACCCTGAACGCCGCGCACGACGTCAACTTCGGCGGCATCAATCCCGAGCCCATTGCCCGCAACTACGTCCGCAGCGCCGCCTACCTGAAGAAGCATCCGCACGACCTCTGCCTTGTGACCGACGGCGACGCGGATCGCGTTGGCGGCATGGATGGGCGCGGCAATGCGCTGAGCACGCACCAGATCATCTGCCTCCTCCTGCATCATTACATCGTCAATCGCCGCCAGACAGGGCGCGTCGTGAAGGCCCTGACGACAACGTCGATGGTCGACAAGATCTGCGCGCGCTACGGGCTCGAACTCACCGAGACCGGCGTCGGCTTCAAGTTCATCGGCGCCGAGATCGTCAAGGGCGGTGTGCTTCTCGGCTTCGAGGAGAGCGGTGGCATCGGCTTCCCGGGACACATTCCCGAGCGCGACGGCATCCTTGCCGGCCTCGTTCTCCTGGAACTTCTCGCAACGGAAAAGAACCCGCTGACCAAGTTGTTGGCCAATCTGGAAAAGGAATACGGCCCGCACCGCTACGGCCGCATCGACACCCATTTTCCTCTCGAGAAGCGTGCGGCGTTGATGGAGTTCTGCAAAACGAACCCTCCGTCGAAGCTGCTTAAATCTCCCCTCAAAGAGGTGAAGTCCTACGACGGCGTGAAGTTCATCGCGGAAGACGGCAGTTGGCTCATGCTGCGCGGCTCCGGCACGGAACCCATCCTCCGCATCTATGCCGAAACCAAATCGGACGAAGGCGTTAAACAGCTTCTCAAGGCAGGCGTCGATCTCACGAAGAAAGTCTGAGCCGGTCTTCCGCTTCGCCACATGGTCATCGTTTTCATCCTGCTTGGCTTGGCGGTTCTCAGCGCCGGTTTGCAGATATGGCAATGGCGCGGCGCCAGTCGGTTTCCTCTTCATGAACGCCTGCCGGCAAAAGGGGGCGTGCCCGGAGTCACGTTCCTCAAGCCGTTGAAGGGAGCCGACGCCGAGACGCTCGTTTGTTTGGAGAGTTGGTTGACCCAGAAAACCTCGGGCGCACTTCAAGTGCTCTTCGGAGTGGCGTCGATGGAGGATCCGGTGGTTTCAGTCGTTCGGGGTTTGCTGGAGCGGCATCCCGCGATCGACGCCGAACTTGTCCTGTGCGACGAAGTCCTCGGGGCGAACTCCAAGGTATCCAAACTTGTGCAGCTCGCTCGGCGAGCCAAACACGACGTGATTGTCGTGAGCGATGCCGACGTCTATGTGCCCGGCGATCTGACCTCGCAGCTTTTCGCGAAGATGCAGGATCCGCTGGTGGGATTGGTCAATTGCTTCTACCGGTTGGCGAATCCCACCACGACCGCGATGCGGTGGGAGGCCGTGGCGATCAACGTCGACTTCTGGAGCCAGGTCCTCCAGTCGACTGCGCTCAAGCCGATGGACTTCGCCCTCGGCGCTGTGATGGTCGTCCGTCGTGATGCGCTGACGCAGATCGGCGGATTCGAGTCTCTGGTCAACCACTTGGCCGACGACTACCAGCTCGGGCATCGAGTTGCGGCGAAGGGCTATCGGATCGAGTTGAGTCCGGTAGTCGTGGAGTGCCGCGAATACCCGCAGGGTTGGAAACAGGTCTGGTCGCATCAGCTTCGTTGGGCCCGGACCATCCGCGCCTGCCAACCTGCTCCTTTTTTCGCGAGCATCCTGGGCAATGCGTCGCTGTGGCCTCTGTTGGCATGGATCGCCTCCGCGCGCACGGGGTTGAGTGTGGCCGGTCTCGTGTTGCCGCTTCTCATTCTCCGGGTGGCGGCGGCCGCGTCGATGCATCGACGTCTATCGCCCGAAACGTTTCGCTGGTTCGACTTGTGGCTGGTGCCGGCGAAGGACCTGCTCAACGCGGCCATCTGGCTGGCTGCGTTTACAGGCAGCCATGTCGTGTGGCGGGGAGTGAAGTATCGGGTGAAGAAGGGCGGAGAGCTGGTCCGGGTCTGACGGGTATGCAGTCAGGACTGGGTTTTGGATCCGGCTACTCTCTCGCGAGGACCAGCCGCTAAATGCGCCGCCACCACAAAGCCAGCTCGAGATTCGTCCGGTTCGGATACGAGCGCGGAGTCCATTCGTCGAGCAGTTCGAACCTCGAGGCAAACCGCGCCACGACTTCATCACGCGTGCAGCCAAAGGGCGGGCCCTCGGTGTCCGGAATGAGATAGTGGATGGCGAGAAACTGGCCGCCGGGTTTGAGCCAACGAGCGGCGGCAGCGGCGTAAGCGTCGCGCTGAGCGGGCTGGATGGCGCAGTAGAGGGTGTGCTCGAAAAGCCAATCGAATTGGGTGATGGGCTGGTCTTGGAGGAAGTTTCCCTGAAGCACCCTGGCCTTCGCGGACAGGCCTTCCTTGGCGATGCGCTCGTTG
>JAYUUX010000251.1:0-3189 GCA_043754645.1 Verrucomicrobiales bacterium
CAGACCGACCGCCTTCTGGCCGACCCGAAGTCGCGCCAGTTCGTCGACGCCTTCCTTGATTATTGGATCGATCTGCGCCGGATCCAGGCCACCACGCCCGACGCCACGCTCTACTCCGACTACTATCTTGACGATCTCCTGACCGAGTCGGCCCTGGAGGAAACCCAGGCTTTCTTCGGCGAACTGCTCCGTGGAGACCTGCCGGCGCGCAACATCGTCGCGTCCGATTTCGCCATGCTGAACGAGCGGCTCGCGGTCCATTACGGGCTGCCGCATTTCGAGGGAGTCGCGCTTCGGCGCGTGACCCTTCCCAAAAACAGCCCGCGCGGTGGAATCATGACGCAGGCCAGCGTTCTCAAGGTTTCGGCCAACGGAACGACGACCTCGCCCGTGCTGCGGGGTGCCTGGATCATGGAGCGCATCCTTGGCAAGCAACCGCCGCCGCCGCCGCCGAGCGTCCCGGCGGTTGAGCCCGACATCCGCGGTGCCGTCACGATACGCCAACAGCTGGACCAACATCGTTCGCAGGAATCCTGTGCGGCGTGCCACACGAAGATCGATCCGGCCGGGTTCGCGCTCGAGAGCTTCGATGTCATGGGCGGCTTCCGCGAGCGCTACCGTGCGCATGGATCCGGCACGCCGGAGAAGGGCCTCGCCAAGAGTGGACAGAAGTTCGAGTTCAGCCTCGCGCTGCCCGTGGATCCGACCGGCGAACTGCCCGATGGCCGGAAATTCGCTGACGTGCGCGAACTGAAATCCCTCCTGCTCGACGACGAGAAACAGATCGCCCGTAACCTTGCCCGGCAGCTCGCGGTTTATGCCACGGGCGCCCCCGTCCGATTCAGTGACAGGAACGAGGTCGAACAGATCCTCGCACGCGCCGGCTCCAGCCACTATGGCGTCCGCAGTCTGATCCACGAGCTTGTGCAGAGCCGGCTGTTCCTGAATAAATGATGCCACCAGCCCGGTCGCAGAAACGAAGAAAACCCTCCACCCCATGAACACTCCCTTCGTCGCCACGCAGCGATCCATCTCCCGCCGCAGTTTCCTGCGGGGTGCCGGCATCGCGCTGTCGCTTCCGTTGCTCGACTCGATGACGCCCGCGTTCGCGTCGGTGGCCAAGGCCGTGACGGCGGGCAAACCCGACAACAAGCCCCGCCGGGTGTTCGGCATCTGCAACAACCTCGGCCTGCTGCCCGACCAGTTCTTTCCCAAGCAGGCGGGCCGCGACTACGCGCTTTCGCCCTACCTCCAGAATCTGAAGGAACACCGCAACGACTTCACGGTCTTCAGCGGCGTCTCCCATCCCGATGTCGACGGCGGCCATCCAGCGGACAACTGCTTCCTCACGGCGGCCCCTCATCCCGGCAGTGGCGGATTCAAGAACACGATCTCGCTCGATCAATACATCGCCGAACGCATCGGCCATCTCACGCGGTTCCCCTCGCTCAACCTCGGAGTCAACGTCCAGCAGGGACAGCGCAGCCTCGCGTGGACCGGCTCCGGCGTGCTGATCCCGTGCGAAGAGAAACCTTCCGACGTGTTCCGCCACCTGTTCATGCAGGGCACGAAGGCCGAGACGGAAGGGCAGATCCGGAAACTGGAACTGGGCCGGAGCATCCTCGACGCGGTTGCCGGACAGGCCAAGGACCTCAAGCGCAACGTTGGCGCGCATGACCGCGATCGGCTCGACCAATATTTCACCAGCGTGCGCGAGCTGGAGAAGCGGATGAAGATGTCCCGCGAATGGGAGAACAAACCCAAGCCCAAGGTCTCGGCGCCGATGCCGCTCGATCCCGCCAGCCCGAAGGAATACATGGAGAAGGTCCGCCTCATGTATGACATCGCCCGGCTTTCGTTCGAGACCGACTCCACCCGCTCCATCGCGCTCCTGCTCGACAGCGTCAACTCGCCCGTCATCGAGCTCGGCGACACCAAGCTGAACGACGCGTATCACAACCTGTCGCACCACGGCCGCTCCGAAACCAAGCTCTCCCAGTTGAAAGCCATCGACGAATGGCACATGAAGCTTCTCGCGAACCTGTTCACCGAGCTGAAGAACGTCCGCGAAGACGGCGAGCCGCTGCTGGACCGGACGATGATCCTCTACGGTTCCAATCTTGGAAACGCCAACACCCACGTGACCACCAACCTGCCCACGCTCTTCGCGGGCGGTGGTTTCAAACACGGCCAGCACCTCGCGTTCGACACCGAACGCAACTACCCGCTCCCGAATCTCTTCGTCTCCATGCTCCAGCGCATGGGGCTGGAGACCGACAAGTTCGCATCGTCCACCGGCACCATGCGCGGGTTGGAAATGGCCTGACCATGGGTTGCAGTCGGCGGTGAGCTTGGGACTCGCCGCCGTCACATGATGGTAACGGTATCGTGCGTGCATTTTACATCGGAGCGCCCACCTTCAGCGTGGTGAAATTGTTCCATGTTCTGGCCTCATTCCTTGTGTTTGGCTTGTCCGTGTCGGCCCACGATTCGCAGGTCCACGAATGGAAGCCGACGGCCTATGCGGCTAAGCTCGCCCATGCGCCCCGGCCGTTGCCGGACCGGATCGTCCTGACGTGGGCCGGTGATCCCGCCACATCCCTGGCCGTCACGTGGCGCACGGACACCAGCGTCCAAATCGGTTTGGCGCAACTCGCGCTAGCCGGAGACAACTCCGCCCTCAAGGGGACGAATTTCCTCGGCCGCACCGAACTCTTCACCAACGACCTCACCGAGGCCCGCTGCCACTCGGTTCAGTTCACCAACCTCACGCAGGACACGCTCTACGCCTACCGGGTGGGCGACGGCCTTAACTGGTCCGAGTGGTTCCAGTTCCGCACCGCCAAGGTCCGCCCGGCCCCGTTCACCTTTGTCTACTTCGGCGACGCCCAGAACGACATCCGCACCCATTGGTCGCGCGTTTTCCGCGAAGCCTTCCGCGATGCCCCGCGCGCGGCGTTCACCCTCCACGCGGGCGACCTGATCAACCGGCACAACAGCGACGCCGAATGGGGCGAATGGTTCGCGGCGCCGGCATGGGTCAACGCCACGGTTCCGGTGATTCCCACACCCGGAAACCATGAGCATTACAACAAAGGCGCCAGTCCGCCCAACGAGCGGCGCTGGACCATCAGGGGAGGACGTCCTCTCGACGCTCTGGTGGCCACAAAGGAGGACAAGGCCGCGGGC
>JAYUUX010000252.1:0-2332 GCA_043754645.1 Verrucomicrobiales bacterium
CCGGCCGCGAGGTCAGTCCGGAACACGAACGAGGTCGCGACATTGGCGGCAAGCAATCCGGCCGGCATAACGTAGTCGTAACGCCGGGTCATGCTCGCAGCTTGGATCGAAAAGGTGAGTTCGCTGCCGGTCGCGGGATTGGTTGGCGTGAGCAACTGCAGGCCGGTCGGCAGGCTCGTCAACGTCTGGATCGGCTGGCCGCTGCCACTCACCGGCCTGGCAAAGTCCTCGTTCATGTCGCCGGTCAGCACATACGGACGAAGCCCGTTGGTCGTCAGGAACCCGGAGGCGAAGAAGTTCGAGATCGCACGGGCTTCGGCCGCGCGCCGCGCGGTGCTCGCACTGTCGGACGCGGACTTCAGGTGCGTCGTGAACACATGCACCGGTTGGCTGAAGCCCGGCACGGCTACTTCCGCCTCGAACAGGTCCCGGGTGAAGTTCCCGGACCCGCCGAAGGGAGCCAGACTCACGCCGTCCAGCCACTTGGCCGAACGCCGGATCGGAAAGCGGCTCGCGATGGCGCTGCGGATGAATCCGTCCGTTCCCGAATCGGTCGCGAGGAAATACCCCGGCAGAAAGGCGGCCACGAAGTTCGCCATCTGCCACGTGTTCGTCAGCGGGATCTCCTGGAACGTCACGACATCGGGTTGCAGGAACTGCATCTGGCTGCCAATCGCCCGGACCTGCGGCGAATTGGTGCTCCAATCCGCGACCGAGTTGCCGTGCGTATTGTAGGTCACGAGCGAAAAGCCGTCCGCACCGGCTGACGCGGCGCCCACGAGCGCGATGCCCAATACGAAACACCGACCATGGCCCGGGAGATCCATCGTTCCCGCAGCATTCACCGATCGCCGCCCACGCGCGCAAGCAGTCAATGATTGGCTGCGCCGCGGCTTGTTTGGTCCCGGGTTTCCCCTATCGTCCGCGCCTGTGACCGAACGGAAGAAAACGCGCGTGCTCGTCGGAATGAGCGGAGGAGTCGATTCCTCCGCGACCGCCGCGCTTCTGCTGGAGCAGGGCTACGACGTGGTCGGGGTGACCCTCAAACTCTGGCCGCAGGACTGCGTCAACCGCGCCGAGGACAAATGCTGCGGCCCCCAGGCCGTGATGGATGCCCGCGCCGTCTGCCACAAGCTCGGCGTCCCCTACTACCTCATCGACGAGGCGGCGGAGTTCCAGCAGAAGGTCATCCAGTATTTCGCCGACGAATACAGAGCCGGCCGCACGCCCAACCCGTGCGTCATGTGCAACCAGAACCTCAAGTTCGGCACCCTCATCAGCCGCGCAAAACAGCTCGGCGCGCAGTTCATAGCCACCGGCCACTTTGCCCGCGTCGAGCGCCGTGACGACGGACGGATGCTGCTTCGTCGCGGATTGGACTCACGCAAGGACCAGAGCTACTTCCTCTTCAGCCTGCGTCAGGAGCAACTCGCCTTCTCGATGTTTCCGCTGGGCGAAAAGACCAAGGCCGACACGCGGGAAGTAGCCCGTGAATGCCAGCTCAAGACCGCGGACAAGGAGGAGTCGATGGAGATCTGTTTCGTTCCCGACAAGGACTACGGAAAGTTCCTCCAGGACGCCAAGCTGGCCGAGAAGCACCAGGGCGACCTCGTCGATCTCCATGGCCAAGTGCTGGGCAAACACGACGGCATCGAGTTCTACACCATCGGCCAGCGCAAAGGCCTCGGAATCTCGTCCACCCAGCCGTTCTACGTCATCGAGCTGGATGCGGCGAACAACCGAGTCGTCGTCGGACCGGATTCCGCGTTGGACCGCGCCGAATTTCGTGTCCAGACCTGCAACTGGATTCCCTACGACAACCCTCCGGCGGAAGTCCGCGCCAAGGTGAAGATCCGCTACAACCACCCCGGCACCCTCGCGACGATCTACCCCGAAGAGAACCACCGGGCCCGCATCGTCCTCGACGAACCCCAGCGCGCCATCACGCCCGGCCAAGCCTGCGTCTTCTACGACGGCGACCTCGTCCTCGGCGGCGGCTGGATCACGCGGTAATCGAGGCAAGCCGATACCCATCCATGAGTCGCAGCAGTTTGATGTCATTGGCGAGAACGGTCTTCTGGTTCACCGCCGCGGGACTGCTGCTCGTAGTGCCGTGGCTCTTCGGCGGAATGAGCGAATTTGCCTACTACTGGATCATCAACAGCGGGTGGATCTGCGCTGGATGCCTCGCCATCTGGCTATGGAACTGCGGCAAGTTGCATCCCGGTCCGACGAAAGGGTTCTGGATCGCCCTCGTGTGCTGGTCTCTATTGAGCCTTCAAATTTGGCTCAGCATACGAAACCCCAGTCACTCGATGCGCTCCCCTTGGAC
>JAYUUX010000253.1:0-5407 GCA_043754645.1 Verrucomicrobiales bacterium
CTACCTCGCCTGCGTGCAGGGCGTGGATGACGGCGTGGGCAAAGTGCTCGATTACCTCGACCAGACCGGTCTCGCCAAGAACACCATCGTCATCTACACCGCCGACAACGGCTGGTATCTCGGCGACCTCGGCCTCTACGACAAACGGTTCATGTATGAGCCCGGCCTCAACGTGCCGCTCCTTGCGCGCGGACCCGGCATCAAGGCGGGCAGCGTGCCCACCCAGTTCGTTTCGAATCTCGACCTCGCGCCCACCTTCCTCGATCTCGCCGGTCTGCCGGTGCCCGCTTCGATGCAGGGGCGCTCGCTCGCGCCGCTCCTGCGCGGGGAGTCGCCGGCCAACTGGCCCACCAGCTTCTACTACCGCTACTACCACGATCCGGGCCATCACAACACCGCCGCGCATTACGGCGTGCGGACCTCCACCCACAAGCTCATCCATTACTGGAAGAAAGACGCCTACGAGATGTTCGACCTCACGAAGGACCCGACCGAGCAGCACAACCTCCTCTTCTCCGCCGAGGAGGCGAAGAAACCCGCTGTCGCCGCCAAGTTCGCAGAACTGAAAGCCGAGATCGTTCGCCTGCAGAAGCAATACAACGACGACGGCCGATACGCGGATCCCGCCACCTGGCCCGCCGGCAGCGCCGACGGTCCCTTCGACGCCTACAAGCCTTCCGGCATCAAGACGGTGGCCGAAGCCATCGCGGCCGCCGCCGCCAAATGACAGCTCCGGCCAGGTTTGAAAAACTCCGCTGCTCCCACAATCGATGACTGGCAGGCGACGAACATAATCCTCTCCCAAACGTTTTTCCCGAGAACAGCACTCGCACCACTCCCATGAAACTCCGTGCCCTTTTGACCGCAGTTGCCTTCACGATAGCCCTTGGCCAGGCCGATGCCCAGACCAACGCCACGGCACCGAATGCCAAGGCTCCCACCAAGGCGAAAGCCAAAGGCAAAGCCGCCCAGCCAAACGCGGGCCTAGCCATCGGCGAGAACAAGGCGACACCTGTCGGTCGCATCAAGGCGCCGAAGGATTTCAAGGTGGAGCTCCTCTACTCCGTGCCCGGAGGCGCCCAGGGCTCGTGGGTTAACCTCTGCGCCGATGACAAGGGACGCATCTACGCCAGCGACCAATACGGCGGCCTGTTCCGTTTCACGCCGCCGGCCCCGGGCCAGCCGCTCGACCCGGCCAAGGTCCAGAAGGTCCCCGCCGACATCCGCGCTGTGAACGGGATGCTCTTCGCCTTCGGCGCCCTTTACGTCGGCGTGAACGACTACGAGCAGAAGATCAAGAGCGGGCTCTACCGCATCACGGACAGCGACGGCGACGACCAGCTCGACAAGGTGGAATTGCTCCGCGGTTTCGACGCGCGCGGTGACCACGGGGTCCACGCCATCGTGCCGACGCCGGATGGAAAGGGGCTCTACCTCGTCTGCGGCAACAACGCCGTGCTCACGGAGACGGTCTCCACGTCTCCCGTTCCCAAGATCTGGGGCGACGACCATCTGCTCAAGCGCATGCCCGACGGCCGCGGCCACAACGTGCATGTCCTCGCGCCCGGCGGCATCATCTACCGCGTCTCGCCCGACGGGAAACAGTTCGAGATCTTCGGCACCGGCTTCCGCAACATCTTCGACGCGGCCGTCAACAAGGACGGCGAACTCTTCACCTACGACGCGGACATGGAGTATGACTTCAACACCTCGTGGTATCGGCCCACGCGCATCAACCACGTCGTCAGCGGCGCGGAGTTCGGCTGGCGCAACGGAGCGGGCAAGTATCCCGAGTTCTATCCCGACAATCTCCCCGCCACCCTCAACATCGGACCCGGCTCGCCGACCGGCACCACGTTCGGCTACGGCGCGAAGTTCCCGGCCAAGTATCAGCGCGCGCTGTTCGTGCTCGATTGGAGCTGGGGCAAGCTCTACGCGGTGCAGTTGAAGGAGGACGGCTCCAGCTACACGGCCACCAAGGAGGAGTTCCTCTCGGGTTCGCCCCTGCCCCTGACCGACGCGATCATCCATCCCAAGGACGGCGCGATGTATTTCGCGATCGGCGGCAGGCGCGTGCAGTCCGGCCTGTATCGCGTGACCTACACGGGCACGGAGGACACGACGCCCATCGACAGCACGGCCAAAACCACCCCTGAAAGATCGCTGCGTCATCAACTGGAAACCTTCCACGGCCGGCAGGATCCGAAGGCCGTCGCCACCGCATGGCCGCACCTGCAAAGCCCGGACCGCTTCATCCGTTGGGCCGCCCGCACCATTCTCGAGCACCAACCCGCCGCAGAATGGGAAGCCCGGGCCCTGAACGAAAAGAATCCCACAAGCCAACTCGAAGCGCTCCTCGCCCTCGCCCGGGTCACCGGCGTCTGCCCAAGCCATCGGCCCAAGGATGCGGAAGTGAACACCGCGATGCGCGGCAAGCTGTTCGCCGCGTTGCTCAAGCTCGACTGGTCTTCGCTGACGCCCGACCAGCGGATCGCGTTCGTGCGCATCACCGAGATCGTGCTGCATCGTTTCGGCAATCCCGACTCCGCCACCGAGGCCGCGATCATCGCGAAGCTGGATCCCGCGTTTCCGTCCGAAAGCTTCGAGCTGAACTGGCTTCTCGCCGAGACGCTCGGATTCCTCCAGGCCCCGAACACGGCGGCGAAAGGCATGGCCCTGATCGCGTCGTCCGCCAGCCAGGAACCGCAGATCGAATACGCCCGGAGCCTGCGTTTCCTGAAGACCGGCTGGACGAAGGAACTCCGGACCGCGCAGCTCGAATGGTTCCTCAAGGCCGCCAACTACCGGGGCGGATCGAGCTTCAGCAAGTTCATCGAATTCATCCGCAACGATTCGCTCGCTACTTTCAGCGAGAGCGAGAAGACCGAACTCGCCGCGCTCATCGCAAAGACGCCGGAACGAAAGTCCGCCATCGAGAACGTCGGCCAGGTTTTCGCCGGCCGGACAGCGACCCAGTGGACGTTGGATGAACTCAGCGCCGCCACGAGGACCGGCCTGAAGGCCCGGAGCTTCGACAACGGCCGGAAGATGTTCACCGCCGCAGCGTGCTTCACCTGCCACCGCTTCGGCAACGAGGGCGGCATGACCGGGCCCGACCTGACCGGCGCGTCGGGCCGCTACAGCCCGCACGACCTCCTCGACCAGATCATCAATCCGAGCAAGGAGATCAACTAACAGTTCGCGCCCATCGTCGTGACGAAGAACAACGGCGACACCCTCTCGGGCGTGGTCGTGAACCTCAACGGCGACGGTGTCACGTTGAACACCGATCTTTCCGATCCGAACGAACGGGTGAACGTGGACCGCAAGGAGGTGAAGAGCATCGCGTCGAGCAAGGTTTCGCCGATGCCCGAAGGCTTGCTCGCCATGATGAAGAAGGACGAGATCCTAGACCTGGTCGCCTACGTCCTCAGCGCCGGCAACAGGAACAACGCCATGTTCAAGCCATGAAGCCGCTCCTGCTGGCCCTCGTCGGGTTGATCGTGGCATTGCCGTCCATGGGGGCGGAGCAGCCTCTCAACATCCTCGTCCTCTACGCGGACGACTGGCGCCACGACACTCTCGGGATCGCCGGCAATCCGATCGTCAAGACCCCGCACCTCGACCAGCTCGCGCGCGACGGCGTTCGCTTCACCCAGAACCGCGTCACGACCTCCATCTGCGGCGTGAGCCGCGCGACGCTCTTCACCGGCCAATGGATGTCGCGTCATGGCAACCCCGCCTTCCTTGCGTTCAAGACGCCTTGGTCCGAAACGTATCCTGGACTGCTGAGGACGAACGGCTACTTCGTCGGCCACGTCGGCAAATGGCACAACGGGAAATTCCCTGCCGCGAACTTCGACTTCGGCCGCTCCTATTCCGGCACGCATTGGATCAAGGAGAAGGACGGCACGAAGATCCACGTCACACAGAAGAACGAGAACGACGCGCTTGAGTTCCTCCGCACGCGCCCGGCGGACAAGCCGTTCTGCCTGACGCTCGCCTTCTTCGCCACGCATGCCGAGGATGGCAACCCGCTGCAATACCTCCCGCAGCCGCAGAGCATGGAACTATACAAGGACGTGACGGTTCCCGTGCCGGTCAACGCCACCGACGAATCGTTCCGCCGATTGCCGCCGTTCATCGCCCACGAGAAAAACGAGGGCCGCAACCGCTGGCACTGGCGCTTCGACGAGCCGGCGAAGTTCCAGACGATGATGAAGAACTACTACCGCCTCGCGACCGAAGTGGACGCGACCTGCGGCCGGGTGCTCGCTGAACTCACCAAGCAGGGCCTGCTCGAAAACACGCTCGTCATCTTCACGACGGACAATGGCTACTTCCACGCCGAGCACGGTCTGGCCGACAAATGGTATCCGCACGAGGAGAGCATCCGTGTGCCGCTCATCGTCCGAGATCCGCGCATGGACAAGGCCAGGCGCGGCCAAACCAACGCCGACTTCACGCTCAACGTGGACCTCGCCCCGACCATCCTCGCCGCGACCGGAATCAAGGCCCCGGCCGCCATGCAGGGCCGCGACCTGGCACCGCTCTACCTCGCCGCGCAAAAACCCGCTTGGCGCACCGAGTTCTTCTACGAGCACGCGACCATCAACAACACCAACTTCATCCCGTCTTCGCAGGCGCTCGTGCGCAGGGACTGGAAATACTTCTACTGGCCCGATTTCAAGACCGAGCAACTCTTCGACCTGCGCTCGGACCCGAACGAGGAAAAGGACCTGATCGCCGATCCGGCGCAGAAGGACCAACTCGTCGAGATGCGGCGACGCTTTGCGGAGCTCAAGGACGCAGCCCGGTAAGTGGATCCGTTCCGCACCGCGACACTCAGTCCTGAGGCGGATTCGCTTTGCCGGTGGCCCCCGGACTCTTGTCCCGGATTTCTCGTAGCGTCTGATCGGGGGCGCCTTCGTCGATCCGGCCTTTCGCCCCGGCCACGCGTTGGGAAAGGTAGATGCCGGAATGGCCGCTGCATCGGTAGGCGATGAAGCACGCGGTCGCGAGATACACGACGTGCTGCCCGCCGAAGAGTTCGATCCCCATGATCGTGCAGGCGAGCGGGGTCTTCGTCGCACCGGCGAAGACGGCCACGAATCCCAGGGCGGCGAACAGATCCGTCGGCGCGCCCGTCAGGCCGGCGAGCGCGTTGCCCAGCGCCGCACCGATGAAGAAGAGCGGCGTCACTTCGCCGCCTTTGAATCCGCTGCCCAGCGTCACGGCCGTGAACACAATCTTCCACCACCAGGCCCACGGATGGATCTCCGGTGACGTGAAGAACGAGACGATCGAGACCGCCTGGGGATCCGGATTGGTCACGCCAAGGCCGAGGTAGTCGCGTGTCCCGAGCGCCAACGTGAGCCCGATGACCAACACGCCGCCAAGGAGGGGC
>JAYUUX010000254.1:0-6827 GCA_043754645.1 Verrucomicrobiales bacterium
CGGCCGCGTTGTCGGCTGGGGGCGGGGCGTTCCCGGCGAGTTGAACCTGCCGCCAGGCTTCACCAACGTCGTCCGGATCTACGCCGGCGACTCCAGCGCCTTCGCCATCAGGCGTGATGGATCGGTCGTCGGGTGGGGATCGCCGTCGGGTCTCACGACCATTCCGGCGTCGTTCTCCAACGTGGTTTCGCTGAACGTCGGGCCAACGTTTGTCAGCGCCCTCCGTCGCGATGGCAGCAGGGTCTGGATCGGAAACGCCCCGGCCGCCGAGCGCGACGTGGTGGGCGAAGCCGCCGCCCTCGGAACAAGCGTGAACCTGCGGGCTCCGGGAAGTCTGTCGGCCAGTCTCCCCGTCGGCCTGCCGCAGGTCATCCGCACGGACGTCGGGGATCGCGCCGTCGCGGCCGTGGCCGGCGGAGCGAGCAACTTCCTCGCGCTCGTGGCGGGCGGACAGGTCGCGGCGGCGGTTCCTGCCGGATCGGATTTCTTCCCGCCGGATGATCTCGCGGACGCGGTGGCCGTGCGCTCGGGAAGCGCCCACGGCTGGGCCGTCAGAAAGAACGCCGACATCGTCCCCATCGGACAGAACCGGTCGGGGCAGCTTGGTCCACGCCCGGGAACCCAACCCGTTTCAGTTGTCGCGGCCGGCGGCGACCAGAGCCTGTTCCATCTCGGGGCCTTGCCGCCTCGCGTCCACGGGATCGTCGACCGCATCGCGGCTGTTGGTGAAAGGTCGGTCTTCCATGCCGACGTCTCCGGGTCCGGCCCGATGAGCTTCCAATGGTTGAAGAACGGCCAACCGATCCCGGAAGCAACGAACGCGGCCTTGGCCTTGACCAGCGTGTCAGCGGATGATGCCGGTTTGTATTCCGTGCGGGTGTCAAATCCGCTCGGGATGGCCACGAGTCCGGGAGCACGGCTTTCGTTGACCCGGCTTGCAGAGGGGAAGGGAGGCTCTCTTCTCCCGGTCGATCTGCCCGTCCCGCTCGTCGTGGGCGCCGGTTCCGGATGGCGCTTCGGAGTGATGGAGGATGGAAGGCTCGTGCAATGGTCCGGAGCGGAGGGAACGTTTGCAACGGTTCCTGCGGACATGACCAACCTGGTATCATTGGCTGTTGCGGAAGACAGGGTCATGACGCTGCGAAGCAACGCAACCATCGTCGGCTGGAGAATTCTCCCGGACGGAAGCGAGGTCGAACGGTCGTCCTTCCGCGTGGCCAACGTCACCAAGATTGCCCTCGGCTCGCGCTATGGCGTGGCGCTCCGGTCGGACGGCGACGCCCTGGCGGTTCCCTTCGACTCCTGGGCGAGCGGTCCGCGGCGCCTCTTCGACGCGGCCGAATCCCCGGTGGTCGACGTGTCTGCGTGGCGCGAACGGACGGCCGTAGTCCGCGCCAACGGGTCGGTCCAGTCGCGAACGGAATCCTGCAACTATTCCTACACGACCTTGACGCGGCCCGTGACCAACGCCGTCGCGGTCTCGTGCGTCGGGCAGTATGACTTCGTCCTCCATGCCGACCAGTCTGTCTCGGCCTGGCGTGCGGAAATCAACTTCCAGGAGCCCGTCTATCCGGCGTTTGGGCCATTCATCCGCCTCGCCGGTTCATACGGCATCAAGCCGGACGGCTCGGCCGTGATGCTGGCTCTGAACCCGACGAATTCGGTTTCGTTTCCCGCCGGGTTCCGGCCGGTGACGGCACTGGCCTCCGGCGACGGGGTGGTGGTCGTCGGATCGGACGAATCCCTTCAGCCGACAGTCGCCCCGCTGGCGAACCGGACGGTGGTCGGGGGACGAACCGTGTTCTTTCGGGCCGACGTGTCCGGAACGCCGCCGTTCACCTTCCAGTGGCGGCGCGACGGGATCGATCTCCCTGGCGAAAACAACCAAGTGCTCGCCCTGACACCCACGAACTACTCGCTCGCGGGCGAATACTCGGTGGCCGTGGCCAACGCCTCTGGAGGGACGGTGGGCTCGCCGGCGAGCCTGTCCGTCATCGCGGCGCGGATCACGCGCCAGCCCTCGAGCCAGGCGATCCTCGTCGGTGCGTCCACCAATCTCAGCGTGTCAGCCTACGGCCTTGAGCCCCTCGCCTACCAGTGGCGCCGCAACGGAGCCGACATCGACGGAGCGACCAACTCCACCTTCGCCATCACCAACGCTCGGCCCGGTGGCTCGGCCGTGTTCTCCGTCCACATAGGCACCCCTATGGGAAGCGTCGACTCGGTGCCCGCGCGCGTGTCGGCCACGCCGGTGCCGACGCGCGACGGCCAGCCGATCGCGATACCCGACGGCGATTCGGACGTGGTGGCGATTTGGTCGAGCCTCTACTACAACAACTCGGTAGCCCTGAGGCGCGACGGTTCCGTGTTCACCTGGGGGTTTTACAATTTAGCCGACATGACTGTCCCGGCAGGACTGTCCAACGTTGTGCAAGTGGCGGCGGGTTACGAGTCAGCGGGTGCGCTCACCGGCGACGGGCGTCTTGTCTTCTGGGGCAGGCTATCCTCTTGGCAGACGAACGAACTCAATGGGCTTTCAAACGTGGCCGCGATCGCGGGTTCGGATCGTGGTTTCACCGCGCTGACACGGGAGGGCGAACTCATCAGTTCTGATCCGCGGACGGCGGGCTCGTCGGCAGCGGGCTTGAAGTTTCGAACGAACCTCGTCGCGATCGCAATGGGCCTCCACTCCGAAACGGCTCTGGACGCCCAGGGAAGGCTTCGCGTCTGGAGCAACCCCGACAAAAGCGTTCCTTCGCCCAGTGGATTCACCGCCATGTTCCCCGGCCCCAACAGCTGGGATCGGCTTTGGATCCGAGACAGCGCGGACAGACTGGTGCCGTTCGACGGCGTTTCCATTCTAGCGCCCGCTGCATCGAACGCGATGGCTGCTTCGTTTTCCAGCCAACGGGTGATTCTTGGCAGAGATGGTAAATTAAGATCCACCGGCTCCCCGCCACAGGGGTTCGCTGGTTTTCCGCTGATCGCACAACTGGCCGGGAACAGCATGCTCATGGGTATCGGTGCCCCCTACATTGTGACCCAGCCGATCCACCGGTCGGGAGCCGCAGGCGGAAGCGTGCTTTTCACGGTCGAGGCCACGGGAGAACCGCCGTTCGAATTCCAGTGGCTCCGGGACGGCACCGGGATCCCCCATGCGACCAACGCATCCCTGGCGCTATCGAACCTCGCGCCATCCAATGCCGGGCTCTATTCGGTGACGGTGTCCAACCGCCATGGCGTTGCCCGAAGCGGAGCTTCCCGCCTCGCCGTGGTCCCGGCGTTGTTCAACGATGTCCAAGGGCAGACTGCGATGCTGCCGCACGGTGTCTTCAACCTCTCGTTCGAGGTCACATCGGCGGAACCGAGAACGTTTCAATGGCACAAGGACGGGGCGCCTCTTCCCGGCTTCACCAACCTGCTCCTGACAATCACCAACCCGGTGCCCGCAGATGCCGGCCGCTATTCCCTGGCGCTGACGACAGCCTCCGGTTCATCCACCAGTCCCCCGGTCAGAATTCCCTACCGCACGATCCAGGTTTGGGGCTCGTCCGACCCGTTGATCGAGGACGTTCCCGATGATCTGACCAACGCCGTCAGCGTTGCAGCCGGCCCCGCCAACGGACTCGCGATCCGGCCGGACGGAACCGTGGCCGTCTGGGGCCAAAAGTCCTCAGAGATCTGGCAACAATTCCCGACCAACCTGTCGGGGGTGGCCGCGATCTCGGCAGGCCAGAATCACGTGCTCGCTTTGCTGTCCAATGGAACGGTCCGCGCATGGGGAACCGCCTACAATAACTTGACCAACGTGCCGGCGGACCTGACGGACGCGATCGCCGTCCACGCGGACGTTTGGACCAGTAAGGCGCTCAGAAAAGACGGTTCCATTGTCAGTTGGGCTTCCCTCTTTGTCCCAGGCGGCGCATCTGCGGCGGGATTCGTTTCGCTCGGGACGGCTGCCGATCTTCGCCACGCTGGGCGAGTGGTGAGTTCCACATTCTACCTCACCGATCCCACCGGCGGCTGGAGCAGGCTCGTCGCTTTGTCAGTTTCGAAGGACAGCTCGGCGAATCGGGTTTTGGGTCTGAAAAGTGACGGCGCAGTGCTGCAGCGCGGGGCCGCCGGCGCAGCGTCCGCCAGCAACGGCGTCGCGGTCCTCGCAGACTACAATTCCGGGCTCATCCTACGCGCAGACGGTTCGGTGGTCTCGATGGTAAACCCGCCTCCGCCCGCTTTTCCGGTCCCGCCGGACCAGCGCGGGATCACGGATCTTGCGACCAGTGGCAACTTCGTCATCGGACTCATCGGAACCGCGGACCCGCACTTCATCGCTCTTCCTCCGGACCGGACGGCCGCCGTCGGCGGGGAAACCTATTTCTACGTGCGGGCGACAGGCCGAATGCCGCTGAGCTATCAGTGGAAACACAACGGGACCAACCTGGCCTCCCCGGACCTCCCGATGCTTGGCATCACCAACGTGCAGCCGAGCCATGCGGGCATCTACTCTCTCGTCGTCACAGACGCCACAGGCGCAGCGGCGGAAACCCGCGGATTCACACTCGCCATACAGGACCCAGGCATCTTGCGGGCCTCGGCACGGAGAACCGTGACCGGCTTCGAATACTCCCTCGCCAGCCGGCCTGGAGGCGCCTTCACGATCACGTCGTCCACCAATCTGGTGAACTGGTTCAACCCGCAGATCGTGACGAACACCTCGGGCCAGGATGCCGTAAACGTCTATTCTTCGCCGCCCGCCATTTTCATTCGGGCAACACCGCGCCCGTAACTTTTTCACCGCAGCGGAGGCTGATAGACCATCAGCGTGCGGATGCGCCCGGCGGCTTCGCCGCTGAGTTCGAGGGTGTGCCGGCCGTTGGTCACACCATGGAACAGGCGTTGGGGCGCAGCTCCAGCGGCGATCGTTTCCACGAATCTTGGCTCAGCCTTCCACGTGACGGTGAAGCCTTCGGGCAGGGCGCGCTTAAACACATTGCGTCCGTTGGCCAGGTTCCAATCGCCGGGTTCGATGACGACGCGGCCCGATTTGGAGACGAAGCGGTTCGCGGCAGAGCCGGAGCCATCGGGTCCTGTCACTGAACCCGCCAAGTCGAACTCGAACTGTTTCATGTCGTCGGTCATCGCGCGGATCGTCGCGGTCCAGACTTCCGGCACGAGCGGCGTGGAACCGGTCTGAACGCGCAACAGGCCCGGCCAATTCGACTGCGGATAGGCCGACGGGCGGGAAAAGCGGAACAACTCCGGATGCTCGGACGGTTTCTTGCCATCGATGCGGACGGCAATCGCCCCGGCCGCGCCAGTAAACTCGGCATCGACGCGATTGCCGTCGAACTCCAGCACGATGCGACCATCTTGGACTTGGACATCGCGACCGATCACGACCTCCCGCACCCGGTCGTCAGCCTTCGTTTCTTTTCGAACCAACTCGGGCCGCAGATACCACTTCAGGATCTCGGCCATGACGAATTCACCGTGGGCATTCAGGTGGACGCCGTCCTTGAGGAGTTGAGAAGCCTTCAGGTTGTTCCCGCGCAGATACTCCTTCCAACGATTGTGCATGTCGGCCAATTCGGCGCCGTATTTCGCCGCCGTCGTCGGGAGGAAGGAATGGTTCATCCACGCGTCCCAGGATTTCGGCGTCAACTTCGTCGCATCGGTTTCCTCGTTGAGCGCGTCGTCCTTTGTCACATGGTCGGTCGCCATGAGGACGTCGGCCACGGTGCGTTCGCGGATGCGGCGAATGATCGACTCGTAGTCGATGTGCGACCCGTAGACGTGGAAGATGACGAGATCGGGCTGAAAGTCGTAGAGATCCGCTTCGGCCGTTTTGACGAGCAACTGGGACGAATGCCCGCCGATGGCGCGGTTCTCGATCATGAGGTCGGCATTGGGAAACGTCGTCCGCAAGTGGTTGGCCACCGTTTTCCACCAGGCCTGTTCGGTGATGGACTGGCCGTAGAAGAGCACGCGGACCGCGTTGCGTTTCTCCGCAGTGCTGCCGGCCATCAGGCGCAGACTGCGTTGGAGGTGTCCGCCCAATGCCGCCGGACCCTTTGGCGGTAGGACCGGCGGAAAACCGTTCTCGGCCGCGCCAAGCGGAAAGACCAGAGCCCACACGGTCAATGCCAGCGGAAGAATGAATCGAGAATGCACGGCCGACAGACTGCCCCGGACCAAGGGAACTTCATCGCAAATCGGCGACACGCGGCCCGGCCGGAACACGAACGAAAGAGTTGCCAAACTTGCCGACCGGCGGATTCTCAGACCGTCGTGCAGCCGTAGCTCAACTGGATAGAGCTTCTGACTTCGGATCAGATGGTTACAGGTTCGACCCCTGTCGGCTGCACCACTTCCTTCCGCCACGGTTTGGTGGAAAGCCCGGTCAAACCGGGTCAATGCCCGCTTAAGGAGTCACGAGCCACCATGAAAACCGAACCCCACCCAACCTCGGAAAACACGGCGGATACGGAGGGAAGCCCCTTGTGTCTGGGGTGCCTCACGCCCAACCACGCCACGGCGCACTTCTGCGCCAAGTGCGGCGCGCCCATGAGTTCCTACGCCGCGTCCGGGCCGTTCGAATGTCTGTTCGCCGAAGGGCATGTCTATCGCCAGGCGGCGGAGAGACCGAAGAACCTGGTGGTGGTTCTTGGCGTGTGGCTGATCTTTGGCGTCGTGGGACTTGGCGGTTTGTTCATCGCGATCGTCGGATCCGGTTCGGGAGTCTCCTCGGTTCTCCTGGGGGCGTTCCTGTTCCTGATCTCGCTGGCCATGATCTGGAGGACGACCCGGAGCTACTTGGCCCGGCCCCG
>JAYUUX010000255.1:0-2323 GCA_043754645.1 Verrucomicrobiales bacterium
TCGACTTCGGCCGTGGCCACGGAGGCTTCACGGGTCAGGACCTGGGCCTTGGCCTGCTGGAGTTGGACGCGGGTCTGGTCGTATTCCGACTGGGCGATGAGCTTGTTCTTCAGCAGTTCCTCGGAGCGTTTGAAGTTGAGCTCGGCGAGTTCGAGGCTGGCTTGGGAGTTGGCGAGATCGGCCTTGGCGGACTTCATCCGGGTCACGTAGGAGCCGGAATCGATTTCGGCGAGGAGTTGGCCTTCCTTGACCGTGGAATTGAAGTCGACCGTGAGATTGGTGATCTGTCCGGAGATCTGGCTGCCGACGGCGACGGTCTTGATCGGCGACAGTTGGCCATTGGCGCTCACCGACTGGGTGACGTCGCCCTTGGCCACGACGGCGGAGCGGAACTCGACGGGCCCGGAGGTCGGGTTGTTGCTGCTCCAATACTTCCACCCGCCGAATCCGGCTGCGGCGAGCACGATCACGAGGACGATCCACTTCATAAATCTTTGGGGGCTGTCTGGAAACGGTTCCGGGACTGGTTCGGGGAAACTGTGCCGGGGGGATCCCGGTTGCAAGCGGACCGGGGCCGGAAGAGCCCCGGTCTGCCTGGCAGAAGGTCAATCGATCAGAACTTGGACTTGGCTTCGGCCGGGACTTCGACCTTGGCGGTGCCGATGTCCTTGATCTCGACGGTGGTGGTGCGGGCCATGGTGCGGTCTTCGCCGTCCTGCGTGACGATCGTCGACTTGGTCTTCAGCTCATACTTTTGAAGAAGGCCGTCCTTGATCCAGAACACGGCCGAGGCCGAGGCGTTTTTGGGAGCCGGGGCGTCGGGCCGGCGGAAGCCGCCGAGGGACGCGAGTTCCGCGGCGCCTTCCGGGCTGAACTCGGCGGTGAACTTGCCATCGGCGGCCTTCACTTCCTTGGCTTTGGCCAAGATGTTGGTGACTTGGCCGTAGGGGGTGCGCTGGTTGGAAAACATGCGTCCAAAGCCGCCGCGTCCACCGCCGCCACCGCCGCCGGGAGGATTGGCCGCCAGCTCGGCAGCGTTTTTCCATCCGTCCTGGGTCTTGGTCACGAAGTTGGTGCCCTTCATGAAAGTGTCGATTTCGTTCTCACCGAATTTCATCGAGATGTGGGTGAAACCACCCTTCTCGGTCTTGCCGTTGACCGGAGCCGGGGTGAACTGGCCGCCCTCGATCTCGGTGGTGGCCACCCAGGCATAACTGGACTTCCCGTCCAGCATGGAGGCGGCTGCGGCCACGTCGGCCTTGGGCTCGGCGGCGAGGGCGGTGAGCGACGTGGCGGCTAGGAGGGACAGGTAGCTGAGTGCTTTCATGGGGCTGGTTCTGGGTTGGTGGTTGGTCCGAGTGGGAGACCGGCCATGGCTGGAGTGGTTACAGGGAAGACTGGGCGCCGCCTGGGCGAAGTCGAACACTTGGTCATTGGAAGCACCCCCGGTCCGGCCTATGAAGGCCGCATCCACCGTTCGCCACCATCTCGACGAGTCGTTTGGAGGAGTTTGCCCGTCGCGGCAGGGCCGGACGAACGGGACCCCGGAGCATCCGCCGAAACATTTCGTCTAAGGAATGGTCCGGCCGTGTGTCGTAGAGGGCGAGATGCCTCCGCTGAACGGACCAAAGAAACCGGACCGGCGCCGAACGCGATGATGCGACGACGCCCGAGAACAAGCCGATGACCGTGGCCAGTCCAGAATCCGCCAGCACCAGTCAGCCGCCCCGATCCGAGACGATCGAGGAGCTGTTCGGCGCGCTGGAGTCGCCCCTGCTCAGCTACGCGCTGCGGCTGGTCGGCGACCGTGCCCAGGCGGAGGACATCGTCCAGGACGCGTTCATGAAACTTCACGCCCAGTTTGCCGAGGTCCGCGAGCCCCGCCGGTGGCTTTACCGCACCGTGCACAATCTCGCCCTCAACCACCGGCGCCAATCCGGCAAGATCGTGGCCCTGCCGGAAGCGGGCGCGGCGAATCCGAATGGAACCGTCTCGGACCGCGAGACCGCCGACACCGAACCCCTGCCCGACGAGCAGATCATCCGTTGGGAAGGCATCGGCCTTGTCCGCCTCAGCCTCTCGGCGCTGGACGAACGCAGCCGCGAGGTCGTGCGGCTGAAGTTCGACGACGACCTCTCCTACCAGCAGATCGCCGAACGAACCGGCCTGTCGCCCGGAAACGTCGGCTACCTCCTCCACCACGCGCTCAAGACCCTCGCCGCCGAGCTCAACCGCGCGGGACTCCTGCCATGAACTTGTTTTCAGATAACAGAATTTTCATCGATTCGGATCGGGCCCGGAGGGCCAATTGGAAATTAGCCGG